>CAYQRU010000106.1:0-12524 GCA_964419945.1 uncultured Bacteroidales bacterium
TAATATTGGTATTCTGTTTGTTATAAAGCTCGTTCTTTTTAGCATTAAGTTCAACTCGTTTATATATACGGAAGAACCGTACAAAACTTCATATTTTGGTATGTATTGTACAGTTCATACTGTTTTCTGTTTTTTGATAGATTTGGATAATACGCTAATTCTGTTTCAAAATTAATCAATTTTACAAATCATCAAAAGGAGATTTAATGTTTTTCAGGCTTTTCTCCGAAACATGTGTATAAATCTCAGTTGTTTTGCTGCTCTTGTGGCCTAATAATTCTTGTATAAACCTGATATCCGTTCCACTTTCCAGCAAATGGGTCGCGTAACTATGCCTTAGCCAGTGCAGCGTGGCAGGCTTCTTTATAACTGCTTTATTCACAGCAGTCCTAAACACTTCCTGCAAACTGGTGGCTGAATATTGCTCACCTGGCTTTTGTCCCTCAAACAACCAAACTTTTGGCCTGTAGGCCTTGTAATAGCTTCTCAGCATTTCCAGTACCTTGTTCGATAGGGGAATCATCCTGTCCTTACGACCTTTGGCATTCAGTATGGTGAGCATCCCTCTTTTTGAATCTACATCACCCGGTTTGAGGTTCAGCAATTCACTCCTCCTCAGTCCGCAGGCATAAATCAGGCTCAGCATTACCTGGTGTTTCAGGTTTTTTGGGGCTTCCAGTATTGCCTTTACCTCTTCTTTGCTGAGTACGTTGGGGAGTTTGTGCTGCCGCCGGGGTCGCTCAAGTTTGTCAATTTCAATCCGGCTTTTGATCACTTCCCTGAAAAACAGCTTCGCAGCATTTATGATCTGGTTCTGATACGAAAAACTCAAGCCCCGTGCTATGATATATTCATTCACGAAACGCACCACATCATCATTGGATAGCAAGGCGGCGGGTTTGGGTTCGAAAAATGCCAGAAAATCACGAACCGCACCGGTATAGGTCTCTATACTCGAATTGCTGTAACGCTTGTGCTGCATCCACAGCCTGAACTGTTCAGTCAGGCGCATATTTTCAACACTCAGCGGATGCTTTTCCGGGTTTTGGGGTGTTTTGACAGGCAGAATTTCAGCCGGTTTAGAATTTTTCAGTGCACTATAATCTACAAAAGCGAATGCTTTTAATGCATTGAAAACATCAGTCAGTTTGAATTGATCCTGTGATATATACCACCTCCGCTTTGTGTTGCTCCAGCGGGCAAGGCCATGACTTTTCACGGCAGCAATCAGTTGGTTATCCTTCGGAAAGCTCAGGAAAACCACATCCCTGTTGTTGTGTATGCCGGATTCCAATGTTACCGTGGGCTTCATGGTTTTCTGGAATAAGAGTAAATGGGCAACTCTGAATAAAAGCCAAAAGTAAAAATATTTTTAATTCAGTTACGAAAAATCAAATGTAAGTTCGGAGGCAAGTTATCTGCTCTTTTCACTTTTCCGCCTGTGGTTTCCGGTAGTTTTGGGGTAAGGAATATTTCACGCGGTTTTTCGTGTGGGAGCAATGCTTCTGCAAAAATTCCCCTGAGTCTTTCTGCCTCCTGTACTTCATTTTTAGCAGCATACTCATCTTCAATGATGAGTATAATTTTTTCACCAAGTTTTTCATCCGGCAGGCTGCTGATCATAAAACGCCGGTTGATAAAAGGTTCCAGTTTTTTTTCAACCTGCTCCGGAAAAACTTTCACACCTCCGCTGTTGATCACAAAGCTGTACCTTCCCAGCCAACGGAAGCGGTTGGGGGCAGTCAGTTCAACGATATCATCGGTAATTACGTTGGGTTCATCAAGATGTGGAGCATCTATTACGAGGCATCCGCGCTGGTCGAGGCTGAGTTGTATGTCCGGCAGGCATGTGAAAAATTCACTGTTTTCCTTGCCGTTCACGTGCCGCATGGCGATATGAGTCAGGGTTTCGGTCATTCCGAAGGTTTCATAAACCGGAAAAGGGAACTTTTGCAGTATTTCATTAAGGCTAATGTTTACAGGAGCGCCGCCAATGATCAGTGTCCTGATTTCCTTCAGCATTTTTGCAGTTTCAGCCGCTTCAAGGCATGAAAAAACCTGCATGGGTGTCATGGCTGCAAAATCAATCCTTGTTCCGGTTTGAACCTGCCGCAGGGGATTGGATGCAGGTTTGCATATCACCAGGTTCAGGTTGAGAACCAGGCTCCGTACCAGCATCATTTTGCCGGCAACAAAATTCAGGGGCAGGCAAAGCAATGCAGTACCTCCCGGCTTTAGTCGCAGGAAAGCACCGGTAAGCATTGCCGATTGTATCATCGAATAACGGCTGACCCTGATCGGTTTGGGTTTGCCTGTTGAGCCTGAAGTATGGAGAAGAAAGGATTCATCACCCCGAAACCACAAGTGCAGAAAATCTGACAAAGCCTGCTCAAAACTTCCGTCAGCAAAGGGTTCAAATGATGAAAGGTTCGAAATCAGGCATCTGAGGTCAACAGTTTTTCCGAAAAAATCCGTATGGTTCATAAAATACCGGAGAGATCTATATTTCACATTTGGCAAAAGTAAGCATATGTGGCGATATTCCTCCTGAAAGTATTCCGGCAAGCACAGGTTTTGGGAGTTGTAAATGACTTTCAGGCAAAGCTAAATTCCATACCTTTGCACCGTTTTTACAGGATCGCTATGCACAGTTTACCCCGTATCTGGCTTTCTCCTCCGCACATGTGTGGCCGCGAACAGGATTTTATCCGGAACGCATTCGAAACCAATTGGATTGCCCCATTAGGACCCAATGTAAATGGTTTTGAACACGATCTGAGAGATTTTACTGGTGTTAAGCATGCGGCAGCATTGAGTTCGGGAACGGCGGCCATACATCTGGCACTTATCATGCTGCATGTCAAACCCGGAGATCTTGTTATTTGCCAGAGTTTTACTTTTTCAGCCTCAGCCAATCCGATTGTTTACCAGGGGGGTATACCTGTTTTTATTGACAGTGAACCAGATACATGGAACATGGATCCTGAATTGTTAGAAAAGGCCATCATTGCCTGTCAGGAAGGACGTTTCAGCGACCTGGGCAACGGATTAATACATTCACACCTGAAGCCTCAAAAGCCAAAAGCCATTATCGTTGTTCATCTTTACGGGATGCCTGCAAAAATGGACAAAATCTCAGCCATTGCTGAGAAATTTGATATTCCACTTGTTGAGGATGCAGCAGAAGCATTGGGTAGCCGCTACCATGGAAAAGCCTGCGGTTCATTTGGCATGATGGGTATTCTGAGCTTCAATGGAAACAAGATTATAAATACCAGTGGAGGTGGAGCTTTGCTGTCAGACAATGAAGAATATATTTTACGCGCCCGGTTTTTAGCCACGCAGGCGCGCGACCATGCCCCACATTACGAACATAGCCAAATTGGATACAATTATCGCATGAGCAATGTTATTGCCGCTATTGGCAGAGGACAAATGACGGCTGTGCATGAAAGGATTGAAGCACGCAGGAAGAATTTTGAACGTTACCGGCAATATTTTCAGGTTATCAATCAGCGGGGCTTCGATGTGCATGTGTTGTTGGAACCTGAGGGTTTCTATTCGAACCGCTGGCTTACGACCATCACACTTGCGCCGGAGAAGAACAGGGGTGTCGGCAGGGAAAAAATACGCCTTCACCTTGAAGCCCAAAATATTGAAACTCGTCCTTTATGGAAGCCCATGCATGCTCAGCCGGTTTTTTCTGATTCTCTGCGTTATTCCAATCATGTGAGTGAGCATTTGTTTGAGAATGGCCTGTGCCTACCTTCTGGTTCCAATCTCAGTGATGCTGATTTTGAGCGGATTTTCAGGTCGCTGGATCAGGTTTTCCGGGGGTAGCGATAACATCGCTTAAAGCGATACTATCGCTGCGTTATTTAAAATGCTTCTAAATTATTGACAGAAAGCACAATTCCCTTCTGTTTTTTCAGATTCAAATTCTATAATTATGTAATTTCGCCACTTCTTAAGGCCTGGAACTTAATTTTTAAAAACTACTACATATATGGCAAAAGTTAAAGGTGATATTGTCATTGACATTGAGCGTTGCAAGGGGTGCGAGGTTTGTATTCCCGCCTGCCCCCAGGATGTAATTGCGCTCGCCAAAAGTGTAAACGGGAAAGGATACCATTTCGCTGAATCGGTGAACGACGAATGTACAGGTTGCGCCAATTGCGCCATTGTTTGCCCCGACGGTGTTATAACCGTATATCGCGTAAAAATTTAGCTGCTGTTTAACGCAAAATATTTTTAAGAATGAAGAAAGAGCTTAAACTTATGAAAGGGAACGAAGCTGTGGCTGAAGCTGCTATTCGCGCTGGCGCCGACGGTTACTTCGGATACCCTATTACTCCACAATCGGAAGTGCTTGAATACCTGATGGCCGAAAAACCTTATGAGCGTACAGGCATGGTGGTATTGCAGGCCGAAAGCGAAGTAGCTGCCATCAACATGGTTTATGGCGGTGCTGGTTGCGGGAAAATGGTAATGACATCATCATCAAGCCCTGGCATCAGTCTGAAGCAGGAAGGATTATCCTATATCGCCGGTGCAGAACTACCCTGTGTGGTGTTAAACGTGGTTAGGGGAGGCCCGGGCCTTGGAACAATCCAACCCTCCCAGGCCGATTATTTCCAGGCTGTAAAAGGAGGGGGGCATGGCGATTACAAATTACTTGTACTTGCTCCTGCATCAGTGCAGGAAATGGCTGACTTTACTTCCCTTGGTTTTGAGCTTGCTTTCAAATACCGTAATCCGGTGATGATCCTTTCGGACGGAGCCATCGGACAAATGATGGAGAAAGTGGAACTGCCCGAGCAGAAGCAACGACGCACCGAAGAAGAGATAAGAAAACAGTGCCCGTGGGCCACCCTCGGCAAACCAAACGGCAGGCAAAGAAACATCATTACTTCTCTGGAACTCGATTCGCTGAAACAGGAACAGGTTAACCTGCGCATCCAGGCCAAATACGACAGGATGAAAAAGGAAGAAGTCCGCTATGAGGAATTTATGTGCGACGATGCTGAATATCTTCTTGTAGCTTTTGGAACCAGTGCGCGGATTTGTCAGAAAACCATTCAACTAGGTCGTGAGAAAGGCATCAGGGTTGGCCTTCTCCGCCCAATAACTCTTTTTCCCTTTCCTGAGGAAATTCTTGCCAGATTGTCGCAGCAGGTAAAGGGAATGCTTGTAGTTGAGATGAATGCCGGCCAAATGATTGAAGATGTTAGGCTTTCGGTATGCGGAAGAATAAAGGTAGAGCATTTTGGCCGTTTCGGCGGAATTATTCCCAGCCCTTCTGAAGTATTACAGGCACTGGAACAAAAATTAATCGGAGGATAAAAGATGGAACTAATACTTACCAAAGAACAAATTCGCCAGCAAAAAAACCTGGTTTATAAGAAAACCAGTGTGCTTACCGATAATGTATTGTCATACTGTCCTGGTTGCGGCCATGGAACAGCACACCGTATCCTGGCTGAAGTAATTGAAGAAATGGGTATCCAGGAAAAAACCATCGGAATTGCTCCTGTAGGCTGTTCAGTACTTGCCTATAACTTTTTTGACCTTGATATGCAACAGGCTGCTCATGGCCGTGCCCCCGCTCTGGCCACTGCCATAAAACGGATGCTTCCCGATAAGTATGTATTCACCTATCAGGGCGATGGCGACCTGGCCGCCATTGGCACTGCCGAAACGATTCATGCCTGTAACCGTGGAGAGAATATCACAATTATTTTTATCAACAACGGTATTTATGGTATGACTGGCGGACAGATGGCACCAACTACACTGGCAGGAATGAAATCGAGTACATCGCCTTATGGGCGTGATATCCATATCATGGGAAATCCGCTGAAAATTACTGAACTTGTTGCACAACTTCCCGGAACCTGTTATGTGACCCGTCAGGCTGTTCATACTCCTGCCGCGGTGCGCAAAGCAAAAAAAGCTATGCGACTGGCCTTTGATTGCCAGACGAAAAACATAGGAGTAAGCTTCGTTGAAATCGTTTCAAATTGCAATTCGGGTTGGAAGATGACACCACGAAAAGCCAATGAGTGGATGGAGGCAAACATGTTTCCCTTCTATCCTCCTGGCGACATTAAGGTTCCTGAGAAATAGAAGGATTGATTTTAGTTATATTCAAAACATCGAAAAAAATTCACAACGATGACTGAAGAAATAATTATAGCAGGATTTGGAGGACAGGGCGTCCTCTCAATGGGTAAAATTTTAGCTTATTCGGGCATGATGCAGGACCAGGAGGTGAGCTGGATGCCATCATACGGCCCCGAAATGCGCGGAGGTACGGCCAATGTTACCGTGATCCTGAGCGATCAGCGGATCAGCTCACCTATTCTGAATCAGTACGATACTGCCATATTGCTGAATCAGCAGTCAATGGACAAGTTTGAGAAATCGGTTAAGCATGGTGGTACGCTCATCTACGACAGCAATGGGATCACACGGCACCCCGAAAGAAAAGATATTAATATTTACTGCATTGATGCCGCTGACGAAGCTGCCCGTTTGGGTCTCACCAAAGTATTTAACATGATTGTGCTGGGTGGTTTTTTAAAGGTGAAACCAATCGTGGAATTTGATAATGTGATCCTGGGGCTGAAAAAGTCACTTCCATCACGTTATCACCATCTGATACCTGAAAATGAAAAAGCCATTAACCGTGGCATGGATATCATTAAAAAAGTTCATTCTGTTTAAAATGCCTTTGCATGTTCTTTCAGAAGCCTTGCCAATACAATTCCGGCAGGGCTTTTTCTTTTACTATTGCATCATCATGTTACACATCGAAGACATCCGATCCTTTCTCGAAGAAAAATATATACAATACAACACGGTTGATTTCATTCCTGGTGATCCGGTTGAAGTGCCTCATATGTTTAGCTGCAACGCCGATATCGAGATTGCCGGATTCCTCACAGCAGTTATTTCATGGGGCAGACGTGAATCCATTACAAGGGCGGGTAAAGAGCTGATGCGGTTAATGGATTTTGAACCGGCTGCTTTTGTCCGGTATGCCGGCAATACGGAAATAGCCATGCTGGACAGATTTGTGTACCGTACTTTCAATGGATTGGATGTCCGGGTTTTTGTTTTGGCCTTACGAAATTTGCTTCCTGAGTATGGTTCTCTTGAAAATGCTTTTTTCTATCCCATACACTCACAATCAAATGACATGTCATTCATAATCAGTCGTTTTAAAAAGAGATTTTTCAATTTTGATCATCCTTCCCGAACCCGGAAACATTTGCCGGACCCATTGAAAAATTCTGCTGCCAAAAGAATAAATATGTTCCTGAGATGGATGGTAAGGAATGACAAGAGAGGAGTTGATTTCGGAATATGGAAGAACATCGGGGCAGATAAACTTGTTTGCCCGCTTGATATTCACAGCGGGGAAGTAGCCCGTAAACTGGGATTGTTGACCCGCAGGCAAAACGATTGGAAATCAGCGACGGAGCTGACAAAGAACCTCCTCGCTTTTGATCCCTTCGATCCGGTGAAATACGACTTTGCGCTTTTTGGCCTCGGCTGGTATGAGCACTTTTGAAAATATAAACATTAAAAACATGACCAGGTTCAAGCCAATCACTTTAATCACTCCGGATCAAAGCCCAAAACCAACATTTTCGGTTTTTGCTTGTTTGTTTAATGAAACTATAAAAACGATAAACGATGAAACAAATCTTTTTTATGACTGCAGGGCTGTTACTTTCTTTTGGCATTTTTGCCCAAAACGAAAAGTCTTTTCACGATTTTACACTGAATACCATTGACGGAAAGCCATTTAACATGGCTCAGCTCAGGGGCAAAAAAGTATTGGTGGTCAATACAGCATCAAAATGCGGCTTAACACCACAGTACGAACAACTCCAGGAACTTTATGAAAAATATGGAGGAGATACATTTACGATCATTGGTTTTCCGGCCAATAATTTCATGAACCAGGAGCCTGGCAGCAATGAAGAAATTGCTGAATTCTGCCAGGTCAATTATGGAGTAACCTTTCAGATGATGGAAAAAATTTCTGTGAAAGGCAAAGACATGCATCCTTTATATCAATGGCTTACAGAGAAAAGCCGGAATGGGGTAATGGATGCGGAGGTAACCTGGAACTTTCAGAAATTCATGATTGATGAAAACGGAAAGCTTGTGGATGTTGCTTCCCCGCGCGAAAAACCCCTGTCGGATAGAATCGTGAATTGGATCACGAAATAGACTTCATGAAAATGATGAGGAAGCACGGAGAAATGCCGTGCTTCCTCATTTTTACTTTATCCGTCCTTCAATTAGCACCCATCGTGAAACGGGACAATTAAAAGTAGTCAGACTTTAGTGCTGCACAATAAGTTTATGGATTTGACTGCCATGGGTATTTCCGGAAACTATTAAAAAATATTGACCAGAAGGGATATTCCGGATGGGAATGACCATGTATCCAGAACCGGGATTCTTCGTTAAAAGATATTCTTCTACCTGTTGCCCATAGGCATCAATTATCCTGATGCTGACTTCTTTGTCGAAAGTCGCCGTAAGATCAACTTTTAAGTAGTCTTTGGCTGGATTTGGAAATATCATGGAACTGACTGAAATATCTTTTTCCAAATCAATCCCTAGCGGCAATCCATAAGTATATACAGTCAGATAATCGTTCACCCAGCCTTTTGCCACCCAGTTTTGTTCCAGTTCTTCAATGATTCGTCCCTGTGCATCGTAGGTTGAAGTATACAGTGTTTGATTAATCCATCCCGCACCATCCCAATACTCTGTTTTTTCCTGCGTTAACCACCATTGAGCATTATAGGTATAGGTAAATCGCAAATATAATTCCCATACATTATTGAGCCAGATATATTTGACAGCGTCCGTAACATATCCATTGGCGTTATTGGTAAGTATCTTCTTTTCTTCATCCACCCATGCATTATTGATCCATTCCTGTGAAAGTTCTTCAATCAGGAAATCATTGGCATCATAGGTAAATGAGTGCCTGCTTTCGTTGACCCACACAGTATTCATAAAATCCCACGTTTGCATAAGTATTTCTAATCCAAGTTGTTGTGCGCTATATGTATAGCTGGCTCTCATAAAATTCATCCATCCTGTACCACCAAAGTTTACCTGCATCAGCATTTCTGTCATATTGTTATTCGCATTCCAGCTGATGGTCATCAGCATCATATCCATCCATTCTCCTTCTTCCCAGACCTGCATCAATGCGGTTATTGGCAATCCCTGTGCATTATTGGTATATATTGTTTTCGTCTCATTTACCCATTGATTTCCTTCCCATGTGTACATGTAAGTTTCTGAATTATAGCCATTATCATCAAAAAATATCTTTTCAAGACTTTCATTCACCCAACTGCCGCTTTCCCAGATTTTGTAAACAACTTCATCCATGTGGCTGGTTAAGGATTTATTACAATATACACTTGTTTTGCCGGTAATTTCATTTAAAAAGCTGAATGAACGAATGGCATGCCCAGGTTTGATTGTGCTGCCTGTAAGTGTAAGCGCTTTCACAATGCTCTGATCAATAATGGTTTGATTACGGTTAAAACCATATTCGTTTGCCATGGCAAATCCCCAGATCAGTGCAAGGATTGATGCCAGTGTAATTGTTTTCTTCATGATGAATTCTCCTGTAATTAGTTGATAATTAAATTTTACTTATAAAGCATTACCTGCTACCTGCTTAGTTTCAATACCATTCCTTTGTTTGCTGCCTGATCGCTGCCAACTGCATAAAAACTGCCCTGTTTATCAGAACAGATTCCGTACAACATCCATTTATCACTCACCTGTGGCTCAGATTTTTTTCCAGGCACTATCCATTTTCCTTTGCTGTACTCAATGAGCAATCCCTTGTTCCGGGCCGGATAATTTCCTGCTGCCCAACCCCTCTCAGCATTTTCAAATGCGATTCCCATCAGGTTCCATTCTTTGGCGTCAACCCCAGCATCCATCTCGCTCCATTTACTGCCATTGAATTGCAATATCTTACCTGTTTCAGGCGCATTCTGAAAGGCCGGCATCCATCCAACTGCAAAAATATTATTTTCTGACAGGCATGAAATATCCCGGCAAATGATGTTTTTTGCAAGCAAAGGTAGTTTTGCCTGCTCCCAGGTTCCTTTCGATCCGGAGATGATGTATGAACCTAAAGCCCTGCTGATGCCTGTTTTTCCAAATTCACCTTCCCTGAATCCTCCTGCATAAACTTTGCCAGGTGATACTCCGGTGACAGCGAGCAGGGTTTGTTTTTTAAAATCTGCTACATCTTCAATATTCCACTTTCCATCAGTGAAGTGCAGCAATACAGGTTTGTCATTGCCCCATGAACTGCCTGCCGCATAGCCTTCATTTTCATTTAAAAAGAAAACATCATACAATACCCATTCTTTCAGGGTCACGAACCCAAGGTTCACTATCTCCCAGGCGCCCCGATTATAATGCAGCAACAAACCGGATGATTTTGATTTATCCTGTCCAAAGGCCCAGCCATGGTGATCATTCAAAAACCAAACACCCTTCAGATCCCATTGATCAGAGGGAGACGGATAATCAGCCAGGGACCATTTTCCATCACTGTAATGCATGATCAGGCCTTTGACATCGGCATCAAAGAAGCCGGATCTGTAAATAAAACCTGCAGCCCAGCCATTGTCAGGGCTGGGGAATGAAATTCCGGTAAGGGTATAATTTCCTGCTATTTCCGGCAAAGTCATGGCGGTCCATGTTTGCGTACGGCCGCCAAGGCTCAGTAACAGCAGAAATACAAATAATTTTAAAGAAACATTTTTCATAATTCCTCCGTTTTTGTTTTTATTCTGCAAAGATAATCGCCGGGGGTTTTGATTGCAAGAAAAGATGTGGAAAATTTGTATAAGCGATCTTTCCTGTCTGGATATATGGATGAAAAAGTATGCCCTAAAGTAGTTACTAACACAGGTTTATCGGCAGGATCACCACTAAGGAAACTGCTCTGAGGAAACTGCCCAAACGAAAAAGTCCCCGGCAAACTATAACGCCAGAGACTTTTTAACTTCATTTCAGCAGACAACATCAACGGGGACGTTGCCTTTTGCCCATAAGGCATCAAAACGGCAGATCGTCCTGTGGTTCCATTGGTAAGGGTTCAACAAAAGGCTCCCTGCTCTTTTCTTCGGGAGGTGTTCCAACATTTCCTTCAACCGGACGGGTACCAAGTAAATTCATGTTGTCGCCAACTATCTCTGTGACAGTTCTTTCTACACCATCCTTATCGGTGTATTTTCTCGAAACGATTTTGCCTTCGATATACACCTGGCTGCCTTTGTGCAAATACCTTTCAGCAATTTCCGCCAGACCTCTCCATAATACAATACGGTGCCATTCGGTCTGGTCAATTCTGTTGCCTTCTTTATTTTTGTATGATTCAGTGGTAGCAAGTGAAAAATTAGCTACTTTCACTCCGCTTTCAATCGTACGAATTTCAGGATCTCGTCCGAGATTCCCGACTAGGATTACTTTGTTTACTCCTGCCATAGCTGATGGTTTTTTAAATGAATAATAGGTGAATAAAAACAGGAAGCAAATATAGTAAATATTTTGAAAAAAGCAATAGGGGATTATTTGTTTAGTTTTACTTTTACAAACTGAAAAACAAGAAAAATGATTTATTTTCAGGCCGGTTTATTAAGACAACTCACCCCTTTCAGGAAAATTATTCTATATGCATTACTCGCACTGCTCAGTATGCTGGTTTTTATGCTGGCAGGTTGGTTAACCGCAGCAATGTTTTGCGATAACTTTTCGGAATTATTCGCACAAATGAATGATTATCAAAATATTGAGGTTGTCCGTCTCTTAAAGTATTTTCAAATTCTCAACCAGGTTGGATTATTTGTTGTTCCACCGGTATTATTTGCCTATGTTGATGGGCAAGGTATCCGGAGTTACTTAAGACTGGATTCACGGCCGGGATTTTTGATCGCCGTAATGAGTATAATAATGGTCATTGCCATTCTGCCCCTTATTCATGTGTCGGCATTGCTCAATGAACTTTTACGGCTTCCCGGGTGGCTGCAGGGGTTGGAAAACTGGATGCGCCAGTCGGAAACCAATGCTGAAAACCTCACTAAAGCTTTTCTTGATGTAAGAACCACAGAAGGATTTATTGTTAACCTCATCATGATAGCTTTTCTTCCGGCAGTTGGTGAGGAGTTGTTTTTCCGGGGAGTGTTGCAACAGTTATTTCATCGCTGGCTGGGCAATATTCACTGGGCGGTGCTGATAACAGCGATTCTTTTCAGTGCTCTGCATCTTCAGTTCTATGGATTTCTGCCGCGCACCATCCTCGGAATTATGTTTGGATATTTGTTTATGGCTACACAATCCTTATGGATTCCCATAGTGGTTCATTTTTTTAATAATGGTGCGGCTGTTGTAGCTTCTTTTTTGTATCAGCAGAAAGTGATTACCGCTGATTATCATGATATTGGGCAGGCTTCAGA
>CAYQRU010000107.1:0-9300 GCA_964419945.1 uncultured Bacteroidales bacterium
CTGCCCCCGCTACCAGGAAAACCAGGCGTAAGCCTGGTTTTTTTATGGATTGGAACACAGTCAGATGTGTGGGGTAGAGGGGTATGAATAAGATAATAATGGTTTTAATTGAAGCAATAACACAATTGAAACATGATAGTTCTAATTCACTCTGGTAATTTCTTTCACTTCATTTTCCACCGATGAAAACGTACTTATCTCTCAAAACCAATAATCAGCAGTTATACTCCCGCTTCGCCGGGGAGAGGTCCGTGCTATTCATCGCAGGTTGCAAAAAAAAACAACGAGATCGTCATTGCTTTCCTGCTTCATTTCCAAAGGCTCAGTGACAATGCGGCTGTCGTCAGCTTCTTGCCTGAATGCATGATTTTCCTTAGTTCCCAATCTATCCTGGTGTTCTTGATAAACCACATGATATATTCACTCAATCTCTGTTTGTCCTTTCCTTACTTCAAAACGGTTTTAGCGCTTTATGAAGAAACCACTTTTTTGGCTGTCTTTGATTCGAGTTCAAGTCTGGCTGCTTATACAACGTTCCCTCCCCGTTTGGCTACTTTCTTGCTTTCCCCGAACGATTCAGGATTCACCGCATGCGAGATATCCCTGTTTGACACCTCAGTCAGCATGTTCAGAATCAACTCGGTATTGATCATGTTGTCTCTCAGGCTCTCCTTTTCAGCCCTTTTAATATCTTATTCTCAATGGCCGTTTTATCTGACCTTGGTTTGGTAGTAATATCTGAAAACGCAGCAAATTGGTGCCCCTCTGTTAATCTGTATTTTTCCCATTCATCAGAATGTTCTTTCCTGATCTCAATGCTTTTCATCAAGCCTTTCGTTGGCGATTTGCGTCAGCCTTATTTTGTAAGGCTCTGCTTTGGGCGACGGTATGGATTGAATAAGGCGGAAAAACCGCTCCACATCTGCAACATCCTTAAAATGCATTTTACCGTTCGCGGCAGACATCTTCACAGCGTAACAATTCGACGCGGTTTCATAACCTTGTGCTTTAAGCCGCTGTTTTAACCTGTGTCAATATGCTTGTGGATCAGCTATTTCGGATTAAATCCCGGCTGCATCAACAATTAAAAAATACTTTTTCTCTTCCTCTTCAATCTATACCAGGTGAACATGCTTGTGTACGAAGATTTGAGTTGCGGTTTCTTTATTCATAAAAGGTTAATTTTTAATTGAGATGTTTTGAGTATTTCGTTAGAAATATAAATTAATCAGTTGATTTAAAGCTTGTTTTAAAACAAATCTGATAAGGCCCCGGGAGAAGAGACCATACATAAAACAAAAATAGCCAAAATATAAATGAAGACCGATGTTGCATAAAGCAATTCTTTCATATTCCCGGGGCGGTTTGCCGAACGGCAGATCCTTTTGTATACATTTGCAGCCACATTGTCAGGATTAATTTCCTGCGTACAAATTAATACCTACTAACATGGAACCCGAAATCAGTGTAAAAAACACCAAGAATGAAATACTAAGCGCCTACGAAGAAGTACTGAAAAAACTGAAAGAAAAGAAAAGTGAAGAACCAAGGAAGGAACAGGAGCGCCAGAAACAGGAAAATCTGGTAAAGCAGGCCGGCGATTTATCCTACGCCAGGATCAACAAAGATGTATCGGGATTGAAAACAGAAATTGCGGCTATGCTCGATAAGCTGAATGAAAGTTTTATTCTGGAATTCAGGAAGTTTGAAGAACTTCAGCAAGCCATTCAGATTGAAAAGAACAATCTTGAAGAGCTCTACCAACTGTCGGCCACCACCGATTCGCTTGCAGCCATGATTACGGCTCAGAAAGAGAGAAAGGAACAATTTGAAGCTGATATGGCTTCCAGAAAAATGCAGATGGAATCAGCCATAAAGCAGGCAAAAGAAGATTTTGACACTGAAATGGCGGAGAAGAAACTTTTGTGGAAAAAAGAACAGGAGAATTATCTGGCCAGGCAAAAGGAAGATACTGAAGCTTCGCAAAAAAAGAAGGCAAGAGAAGAAGAAGAGTATCAGTATAACCTGAAACTTGCCCGAAAGAAAGAAACCGATGCATACGAAGAAAAGAAGGCAAAACTTGAAAAAGACCTGGTGGATAAAAAAGCTCTGTTTGAGAAAGAGTTTGCCGGGAGAGAGGCAGATATTAAGCTTGCCGAAAAAGAGTTGGAAGAACTGAGAGCCAAAAACAAGGCGTTCCCGGCAGAACTGGATAAGGCCATTGCTGCAGCCGTAAAGGCCAATACCGAAAAACTTCAGGCCGAGTTCAAATATGCCACCGACATCAGGGCAAAAGAAATGGAAGGTGAAATCAAACTCCGTGATCAGATCATCGAGACCCTGAAAGCGAAAATCAAGGATATTGAG
Organism: uncultured Bacteroidales bacterium; assembly: GCA_964419945.1. GTDB lineage: Bacteria > Bacteroidota > Bacteroidia > Bacteroidales > JAAYJT01 > JAAYJT01. The sequence goes on from CAYQRU010000107.1 coordinate 2,368, forward strand.
GTTTTGAACAAGGAAATGGCTCAGAAATCAGCCACTGCCGAGACCAATGTAAAAGAAATAGCCATCAAGGCGATTGAGAGTTCGGGGAAAATGCACTTTTTTGAAAAAACCAGGGAAAGCAACGCAAAAGAATAATGAGACGGGACTGGCACAGTTAGCGTTTTTCAAACAATGCGAACTGTGGTTCACAAAAGTTTTTCGTTAAAATACCTGTAAATTTCCACCTGGGCCCTTACCTTTTCTGCCGAAACGCTTTTCCGGTAGTGGTTGACTGGTTCGGTATTTACAAGTCGTGCCTTCTGGTTATCGCGCCACTGGATTTCAAGCATATCGCGCAACTCTTTGCGAAGTTCGGGTTCATACACCGGGCAGGCTACTTCAATGCGGTTATCGAAGTTGCGCATCATCCAGTCGGCTGAGGAGATATAATACTGCTCGTCGCCACCGTTACAGAATACAAACACCCGTGAATGCTCGAGGTATTTGTCCACAATACTGATCGCCTCAATATTCTCACTCATACCCGGGACTCCGGGAACAAGTACACAAATACCCCGAATGATAAGGCGAATTTTCACACCTGCCTGGCTTGCCTTATAAAGTTTCCTGACGATTTTCTCGTCCGACAGGCTGTTAAGTTTGATCAGCACCCAGGCTTCTCGACCCGCCTGCACATTGCGTATTTCGTTGTTGAGCATACGGATGAAGAAATTCCGCATGGCAAAAGGAGCAACTACCAGGCATCTGAAATTTGGAGCCTGGTACTTTGAATCGAACAGATGAAAGACTTTGTTCACATCGTTGACGATTTCTTTCCGGCTGGTCAGTAAAGTATCATCGGCATAAACCCGTGCGGTTTGCTCATTAAAATTACCTGTGCCGATGGTGGCGTAGTATACATTTATTCCACCTTCCTTACGCCTGATAAGTAATAATTTACAGTGAACCTTGGTGCCCGGGATCGTATGAATGATCTTGACACCTTCTTCGATAAGTTTTTCCGACCAGTAAATGTTGGCTGCTTCATCAAAGCGTGCCTGGAGTTCAAGGAATACGGTTACCTGTTTGCCATTACGTGCGGCATTGATCAAAGCATTGATCACGTTTGAGTACTGGGCAACCCGGTATAATGTTATTTTAATAGCTCTCACTTTGGGATCAATGGATGCTTCACGCAGCAAATCAATCATATAATGATAGCTCTGGTAGGGATAGTGAAGCATGATATCGCGCTGTTTGAGCTTCTCAAAAATACTTTCCCGTGAGGATAAAATTGGATGCCTGAGAGGAGGTGCCGGCGGATTCTCAAGATTAGGGCGATGCACATCGGGGAATGACATAAAATCCTTGAAGTTATGATACCGTCCCCGCTTGCTGACGGTATCGTATTCTGTGATGCCAAGTTTATTCATTAACAGCTTAAGCAAATCGTCAGGCATGGAGCGGTCGTGAATAAAACGCACAGGGGATCCCATTTTGCGCTGTTTGAGGCTTTCGGTCATCACCTCAAGAAAGCTTTTCGAAACATCGTTTTCAAAATCCATTTCTGCATCCCGGGTAAACTTGATGGTATAAGCATCGAATTGATCGTAGCCAAAAATCGAGAATATACCAGGCATCCCAAAACGGATCACATCGTCGAGCAGGATGATATAGGTTTTATCGTCTTTCTTCGGGAGCATTACAAACCGGGGAAGCACAGATGTCGGGACTTTGATCAGCGCAAACGTCCGGCTATCGGCAACTGCACTTTTACGCAGGTCAACGGCGAGATAGATGGATTTGTCCTTGAGCCACGACGTATCCTGTACATTGTCAAGCATAAGAGGGAACAGATTGGTTCGTACCTTACACTTAAAATAATCGAGGACAAATTCCTGCTGATCATTGCTGAGTTCTTTCTCGTTCACAATAAAAATATTCTCCGAGGCAAGATCATCAAATATCTTCCTGAAAATACCGGCAAATTCTTCCTGCTGCTCCTGCTCTAATTTGAAAACCTGTTTGAGGATTTGAGAAGGATTGAAATTAATGAATTTGTAATCCTTTTTGCGGAATTTCAGCATGCGGTTCAGGGTAGCTACGCGCACCCTAAAAAATTCATCGAGGTTGTTCGAGAAAATCCCCAGAAACCTGATCCTTTCGAGTAAAGGCACCCTTGCATCGGCGGCTTCCTGCAGAACCCGACCGTTGAAATGCAACCAGCTTATTTCGCGGTTTATAAACTTTTTGGAGGGTTTAGGCATTGGATTATCTGTTGCTCATTAACATTGACTTTCCGGGACTCAGTACGTTGTAAACATTTTGGGATAAACCACAAAATTAGTTTTTCTTTTGGCAACACAGGCCTGCTCCCATGTATCACTCTGTAAATTTATACTTACTAATCCCGATGTTGGCAAATTCAGTAATTTTTCCTTTAAGAATTGGTTTGAAAAATCAGTAATTGATTGATTATGACCCACAATCATTAATGATTGCACATAATCCGGCACTTCATAAAGCAATTCCTGGTATGCAGTAACATCGCCAGGATAGAGTTTTTTCATCTTCATGATGTTTTCGATCGGATATTTCAGGGCATGGGCAAAAATCTCTGCAGTAGCCAGTGCTCTGACGGCAGGACTTGAAATTATCAGATCAATGGAGATATGTTGCTTAAGTAAGAAATCAGTGATCAACCGACTTTTTTTAAGACCTGCTTCCAGCAAAGGACGATCAAAGTCGGTCAAAGTGGGATCTTCTCGGGAAGACTTGGCGTGGCGTAGAAGATAAAGTGTTTTCAAAATCTTTGTATATGAATTACTTCAAAACGAAAGCCAGAGTTTTGGGTTTTAATGCCACGCGAGGCGTAAAGGTGTATGTTAGGTTTTTAAGATCAAAGGATGAAGTGTGGTTCACACGACACCCTTTGATAATGAAATAAAAACATTAAGCAAAAAGCGGGAACTCTTCCATCATTGCATTTACCCGTTTACGAACCGAAGCAATCACATTTTCATTTTCGATATTGGATATCACTTCGTCAATCATATCCACAATGGGTTCCATATGTTCTTCTTTTAGTCCACGTGTAGTGATGGCGGGTGTTCCAACACGTATGCCTGAAGTCTGGAATGGGGAGCGGCTGTCGAATGGCACCATATTTTTATTCACCGTGATATCGGCAAGTACGAGTGTGTTTTCAACGACTTTCCCTGTAATTTCAGGGAATTTCGGGCGCAGGTCAATAAGCATCAGGTGGTTATCGGTACCGTTTGAAACCACATGGTAGCCCTTGTCAACAAAAGCTTTAGCCATTAACTGTGCATTGTTCTTCACCTGTATCATATATTCGAGGAATTCATCGCTGAGGGCTTCATGATAAGATACAGCCTTGGCAGCGATCACATGTTCGAGTGGTCCACCCTGAACACCTGGGAAAACTGCCGAATCGAGAAGTGCCGACATCATTTTAAGAGCCCCTTTAGGAGTGGTAAGACCCCATGGATTCTCAAAATCCCTGCCCATCAGGATCATTCCTCCACGAGGGCCGCGTAAGGTTTTGTGCGTGGTAGTGGTTATTACATGACACCAGGGCAGAGGATCGTTCAGCAATCCTTTTGCGATAAGGCCGGCAGGATGTGCTATATCGGCCATGAGTATGGCTCCAATCTGGTCGGCAATTTCGCGCATACGTTTATAGTCCCAGTCGCGGCTATAGGCCGAGGCACCTGCGATGATGAGTTTTGGTTTGTGCTCCAGGGCAACTCTCTCCATCTGATCATAGTCCACGGTACCTGTTTCCCTGCCTACTTCGTATGGAATAGGTTTGTAAAGGATACCGCTTGAATTTACCGGTGAGCCGTGCGACAGGTGTCCGCCGTGCGATAATTCAAGACCGAGGAACGAATCGCCGGGTTTCAGCACCGTCATCAGGACAGCCATATTGGCCTGGGCGCCGGAGTGAGGCTGCACATTGGCCCACTCAGCGCCAAACAATGCTTTGGCACGGTCAATCGCTAACTGCTCGGTTTGATCTACGATCTGACAACCGCCGTAATACCTGCGGCCGGGATAACCTTCGGCATATTTGTTAGTCAGTACCGAACCCATAGCTTTCATCACATGTTCGCTCACAAAATTTTCGGAAGCAATCAGTTCGATGCCATGCATCTGCCGGTCGCGTTCCTGCTCGATCAAATCAAAAATCTGTCTGTCTTTTTTCATATCTGTTAAGAATTAAAATGGTTCACGTGGTGGAAATCAGCTCTGAAAAATCGTTGCAAACTTAAGGATAAAAAGTCAATTGATCCATTTATTGATTGGTTACCACCTGACACAGTGTAACTGAGGAATGTTTCAGAAAAGTTTGAACTCTGTTCCGACTTTGAGATAATATTACCCTGACCGTTTGTTTTTCAGGATAGCATGAAGCAGGTTATTGGTTGAAATAAGAAACAAATTCCTGTACTTTTGCCGGTACAATATTCCGGGAGCCACCAAATCGCGACGACAATGAAGAACAAATCCATTCTGTATCCCATAATTGTGCTTTTAACTTTTATTTCAGCAATTTACGGACAAGAAATTTTTGAGCGTATAACGGGTTTTCGTGCACAGCATTATCTGGCCCGCATCTTCATTTATTATGCATGGTGGATTTTTCCGGTGCTCATCGTTACCGGCGCATTATACGGATGTAAGAATATTTTTCGTGTATTGGGTTTGCATGGAAGTTTTATCAGGGCGCTCGGTATTTCTTTGATTTTTGTGTTTCCCATGTTCGCCGGCTCTGCATGGTTGGGTAGTTATGATTCTCGTTTGACTTTTCTGGATGTGCTCAGGAAAACATTGCTTGCAGGTTTTTTCGAAGAGTTGCTTTTCAGGGGATTTTTATTTGGCATCCTTTTTCGCTGGTTGCGCTGGGGCTTTATTCCGGCTTCCTTACCGGGTGCAATGGTATTTGCATTGCTGCATCTTTACCAGGGAAAAGCTTTACCGGAAATTACCGGTATTTTTATAGTAACATTCATCGGTTCTTTATGGTTTTCATGGTTATACACCGAATGGGATGATAACCTTTGGGTTGCGATTTGTATGCATAGCCTGATGAATCTGTCATGGGCCTTGTTTTTTATGGATCACAACGCCCTGGGTGCCTGGCAGTCAAATGTTTTCAGGGGTTTGACCATAGCACTTTCAGTCATTTTCACTATTTTATATTGCAGACACAGGAATAAATTCAGTATAACTAAAATCAATCTTTTGGTCAACAAAACACCTGAATGATGAGAAATATAGTTTCATTGTGTACGTTCTGCCTGCTGTCATTTCAGGCAGCAGGACAGGGGCATAAAGTATCTGCACGTGATGTGAGAATATTGGCCGGAATGATGACCGGGAGTTTCAGCAGCGAAGCCCAGGCCAAAGCCGATACAAACTTTTTACATATTACATTGCGGATGGAGCCCTTCAGAAAACACGGGGATCATGGTTACTGGCTGTATGTGGAGCAGGCACTGGCAAGCCGGCAGGATAAGCCTTACCGGCAACGTGTTTATCATTTGTACCAGGCCGACGATACTACCATTGTAAGCAAAGTCTTTGAAATACCAGAACCTGAAAAGTATGCGGGCGCATGGAAAGACAAATCTGGACTCGAGGCATTGCAGCACGTGCCACTGACTGACCGGCAGGGTTGCAGCATTTTTCTCCGGAAATATGGAAAGAAAAAATTCGGTGGTACTACTCCAGGCAGGGAATGCCTGAGCAGCCTTCGGGGAGCGGCTTATGCTACTTCTGAAGTGACGATCACAAAAGAAGCAATGATTAGTTGGGACCGGGGTTGGAACGATAAAGACGAACAGGTGTGGGGTTCAACCTCTGGTGGCTATGTTTTCAAAAAAGTAAAACCCTGAAGATGTTTAAAACACCTCAGGGCTTATGCGCAATATTGCTTTGAAATATTTTATTTTGAAGAAAGTATGAAGTTTCTGATCTCGTTGTTGAAAGTTTTACTGGCTTCAAACTGCAGAAAATGTCCCGTTTTAGGCAGCACCACCAGGCGGCTACCGGGTATTTGGGCAGCACCTGCCTCCGCAATTTTTCTGGTGGATCCCGGGTTCAGGAATCTGTTGGGAATCAGATTGTCGTTTTCACCAAAAACAATCAGAGTGGGTTGGATGATCTTGTTAAGAAACGTTAATACTGGTTCGTTCACCATCCCGTTTACACTCTGAACCACAGCATGACAATAGGCTTCAAAATCGCTGGCGGTGCGCATGCCCAACCTGTCGGTGATCATAAACTCAGCATCTTTGGGAAAATTGTAAAAATTATATGCCAGGTTGGTTTGGATATCTTCGGCAGTTGTTTTCTTCACTCCGTCCATAGTCATCACATTACGGAACCATTGTTTCTGACCCTCTGTAAATGATTCGAATCCTGCGGGAGCCGCCAGGATCAATCCTTTTACCTTTTCGGGATGATACAGTGCCATAACCATGGCAATTTGTCCACCCATACTGTGCCCGGCTACATAAGCACGGCCAAGGTTTAGCTTTGCCATAAACTCGCTGACAATACCGGCATAATATTTCATACTCCCACTATGCGGCAGTTTCGACGATTTTCCGTAGCCTGGCAGGTCAATGGCAATGCAGCGAAAATCGGTCTTAAGTACCTCAATGTTCTTCTTCCAGGCAGGCAGATAGCTTCCGAGTCCATGTATAAAGATAATGGTTTCGTTTCCCTTGCCCTCATCCACATAAGCAATTTCAACTTCAGCATTCAAGGTGATTTTTTTTAAGTTGAAAGGGTAGGGGATCTCTTCAAAACTGGCAAAGGAAGGGGCGTTCTTAAAACTATTCATATCTGTATCTCTCATTTTTTGAGCCTGAAGTGCGGGATGCGCTGTAATGTATAAGCAGGTGATAATCATATTGATTAAGT
>CAYQRU010000107.1:9310-12413 GCA_964419945.1 uncultured Bacteroidales bacterium
CTCATTTTCAACTCCTTTCCTGTTTTATTCATTTTTCAGAACAACAACCATTTGTAAACGATAAATGCCGTCCATGGATTGGCAGGTCGTATGCCGTACATACCTCCATTAACTGAGGCTCCGTAACGCTCGTCGGCACTGTCGTAGAAATCACCCAGCCACATATAGGCGCCATGCATTTCAAGACTCATATAGGTTCCTATATTATAAATCAACGATACGTTACCTTCTGCACCCATAAAGTTACCACCTGCAAGCGACTCGCTGTTGCTGATAGCAGCAGCGCCTCCGGTCCTGACATTGAATTTATGCGGAATCACACTGCGCGAATAAGTGGCTGTTGCAGCAGTAAATCCATAACCCATATTGCTCAGGTCAGCGATGGCCGGTGTATAACGGTTCACCACATTACCATGCGGCATCAGGATGTAAGCGCCACTGCTGATAAAAATACTCGCCGGTGATCCCCACATGTTTCCGGTTATCACGCCTGAGTATTTTTTATCGTTAATGCCATTATCGTCGCCGGATGCGTAGATCAGGTCAAGTTTGATGTGATCGTCAGTAGTCTGGCCATAGCGGTAAACGGCTTTCAGGTTGGCTGCAAACCCGGAAATATCAGCTCTTTTTTGCCAGACATTATCTTTATTAACATCAGTTTTTCCAAGGTTATAATTGAAGAATCCGGTAATATGCAGGCGATCCATCATATAATCAATATTTCGGCTGAAAAAGGTTCCGATCCAGAAAATGTCAGCTTTGTACGGATCGGTGCCAAACTTGAATTTAAATGTACCATTGTATTCATTGAGCAGGGAATTCAAACCCTGGCCAAGGATAGAAACACCTCCCTTACCTTCGCTACGGTCGCGCACATAATACAATGATCCCCCCACCTTCCATTTATTCGTGATGTTTGTTTCAGCAACAGCTTCAAACATGTTAACGTCATCATCACGGTAGATGTCATTTTCATAGAACTTGAAATATCCAAGTTTATAGCGGGCAAAATCGCGGTCGTGCCTGAAGCTGATACCTACTGCATCAGTACCGAAATAGGCAAGTCGGTAGCCGGTTTGGGTCATTTTGTCAAAAAGTGTCCGGTAAGGATTGTAAGGCGTGTCGAACATGCGCTGCAGTCCCAGGTTTATCGTCCAGTGTGGCCAGGGAATCAACTCAAGTTCAAGGTTCTGGGTTTGAATGTTTACCTGATCGGCTGAAATTCCACCACCCAAATTACCGCCTGTACCATAAGCTACATCACCCCATGTCCAGTCTATTTCAAAGGATGCACGCAAAATCGCCTTGCCGTTGAACAGGTTAGGTTGATATATAATAAACGGGATGATGCGTTGCTCAATATAAGCCGATATGGCTGTATCGGAAGTGGTTGTGGTATTTTTCCCGAAAAGCCTTCCAACAACCTGTCCGCGAAGGAATTCGCTGCTGGGGTAAAAGTTGGAGGTAACTCCCTGGTTGATGAAAAATGCAAAGAACTGTAACTCCTTGTTGGCCTTTCGGGGGATTTCATTCTCAAAATACCTGATAGAGGGATTTTGGGAGCTACTGTTTAATGATATGACTACCAGGTAGATAGCTAAAAATTTTATTAAAAGTTTCATCATAGGTTGCATTTTCATGATGTAAAAAGCCATCGCAGCAAAGGTACAGGTGTATCAAAACTGGTTGTTTATTGCTACGATGGCCTGAGAAGAAAATCAGTTCAGTTTGATATAATTTTGAACATTCAGAACGCCAAAAGCGCCTCCGCTGGTGCTTCCAAATCCGCCAGTTGCGGTAGGTGGTGTAACATTTGGTATATTAGGTTCAGTTTGAGCAACTTCATATGTCATTGTAGTAGTAGTACCTGACGTGATCTCAAAAATACCCACACTGGTGAGGGCGTTCGGAGTACTTTGATTTACGGTAATATTCCAGATGTTTCCTGTACCTGATCTGGTTTGCGTAAAAGTGCCCGTAAGGGTGGTTTTTGACAGGTCAGCAGTAAACGATTCGACAATATATGTATTGTTGGCTTTGAATTCAGTATAAATTGAGTCAATACCAATTGCACTTAGCAAAGGAGCCACATTGGTTCCTGAAGAATACCATTTCCCTATGATTCCTGTATCTTTCAGATTGGCAGTGAGAGCTTGTGAAGTCTCCATTGCCTCTCCGGCTTCATTATAAATGCTGGAAGCGGTTTTGGGTTTTACTGTGATGGTTTCCTGACCCGTGGCAACACCATTAAGTGTCAGGTTAATAACAGCCTGCGCCGATCCGGCTGTATGTTGCACTGTGTACTGTCCGCCAAAACTGGCAACACCCCCGGTGATAATTACTTCAAATGATTCACCTGCAAGGTTGCCGGTTTTGTTATTACTGCTGTAAACACCTTCGCTGAATACAACTGTAATGGTTGCATTATCGGCCGATACGGTAATTTCAACCATTGTTGGGGGTTCTTCATCGTCTTTACTACATCCGCTGATGATAAAGATACTTGCTGCGAGCAGCATGGCAATAAGCCCGAACATTTTTGTTTTCATAGCACTTAAAATTAAATTAATGATTGTTAAAATAAGAGAACTGTTTAAAAATCAGGTTGAAGGTTATATCATGGATTTAAGTTTCTTGCGATCAATTTTGCCGGCATCGTTTTTGGGAAGTTCACTCAGGAATTGAACGCATTTAGGGGTTTTGTATTTTGCAATTCTTTCAAGACAGTAGTTGATCAGTAAAGTTTCACTCACATCGCTGTCTTTCTTTTTAACCACAAATGCTCTTCCTGCTTCACCCCATTTAACATCAGGCACCCCAACTATCACGGCTGCTTCAACTGCCGGATGACTTAGTAATACACGTTCAACTTCGGCAGGATAAACATTTTCGCCCCCGGAGATGTACATATTCTTCAGACGGTCAACAACATAATAGTAACCTTCCTCGTCGTACCGCATCAGGTCACCGGTGTGAAACCAACCGTCAATAATTGTGTTGCGCGTTGCCTCTTCATTATTCCAGTAACCGGGTGTTACAGTAGGTGCTTTGATCACGAATTCTCCTGCTTCTCCTCCTGATACTTCATTGTTATGCTCATCCA
>CAYQRU010000108.1:0-12355 GCA_964419945.1 uncultured Bacteroidales bacterium
CAAATATAAAAAGAAATAGTTTCCATGTATATAACCAATTACTTGTTAATTATTCATGAGTTTGTCAAGTAAGAGGTAAATGATCGAATTATATATTTATTGGATTTTTTGCATGCTTTCCAGCCAAAATAATGCCATGTTCACATTTTTTACCTCTTTGAAAATCAAGCTGAGACGGTTACCACTTTCTTTAAGCCTGCAGTTTCCTGGGTTTGTCTGAATAAAATGCAGGACGGCGCTGAATTTATCACTTTTAAAATAGGCCGACTCCTGGTTGCTGTTGAAATAACACACAAGCAGATTGTTCTTAAGAGCAATCTTTTCAAAACCAATTTCACGTGCCAGACGACGCAATCTTATGGTATTGATCAGGTCGTCAGTCTGCGAAGGAACTGGTCCAAAACGGTCGAGCAGTTTTTCACGGAAAGCTTCCAACGCTTCTTCGCTTTCAATCCCGTCCAATTCTTTATACAAACTTAGACGTTCGACGGTATTGGTAATATAATCGTTAGGAATTAATATTTCCAGATCGGTTTCAATCTGGCATTCTCTTATATAACTTTGAATAGCTTCTTCGCCAAACATGGTGCTGAATTCGCTTTCCTTTAATTCGGTTATGGCTTCATCGAGTATGCGCTGGTACATTTCAAAACCAATTTCAGAAATGAAGCCGCTTTGTTCTGCGCCAAGAATATTACCGGCACCCCGAATATCGAGATCGCGCATGGCAATATTCAACCCCGAACCAATATCCGAAAATTCTTCAATGGCACGGAGGCGTTTTCGGGCTTCGTCGCTCAATAAGCTAGCCGGAGGAGCCAGTAAATAGCAGAATGCTTTTTTGTTGCTTCGACCAACGCGTCCGCGTAACTGGTGTAAATCGCTCAGGCCATAGTGATGGGCATCATTGATGATGATCGTGTTCACATTTGGAATATCCAATCCTGATTCAATAATAGTAGTTGAAACCAACACGTCGTAGCGACCTTCAATAAAATCGAGCATGATACGCTCGAGTTTTGCACCTTCCATCTGTCCGTGTGCAATCGCGATTTTTGCATCAGGAACAACCCGCTGCACGGCACCAGCAATTTCCATGATATTCTGAACACGGTTGTTAACAAAAAATACCTGACCACCTCTTGATAGTTCGTAATGAATTCCATCTCGGATCAATTCTTCACTCCAGGACCTGACTTCGGTTAGTACCGGATACCGATTGGGCGGTGGAGTGTTGATAATACTCAGGTCGCGGGCACCCATCATGGAAAACTGGAGAGTTCGGGGAATAGGTGTTGCGGTTAAGGTAAGTGTATCTATATTTACCCGAAATTCCCGTAATCGTTCTTTGGCGGCTACGCCAAATTTCTGCTCTTCATCAACAATCAACAGGCCGAGATCTCTAAATTCTACATCCTTGCTCAGCAGGCGATGGGTTCCGATAAGTATATCAATACGACCTTCTTTAAGTTCCTGCAGTGCTTTCTTCTGCTGTCTGGCAGATTTAAAACGATTCAGATAATCTGTTTTACAGGGAAAACCGGAAAGCCTTTCATTGAATGTATGATAGTGCTGGAGTGCAAGAATGGTGGTGGGAACCAACACTGCTACCTGCTTGGAATCAGCAACGGCCTTAAAGGCAGCACGAATGGCAATTTCTGTTTTTCCGAAACCCACATCGCCACAAACCAGCCTGTCCATTGGCGACCAAGATTCCATATCGGCCTTCACATCATTGGTAGTCTTTATCTGGTCGGGAGTGTCTTCATAAATAAATGAGGCTTCAAGTTCATGCTGCATATAAGTGTCTGGTGCATAAGCAAATCCCTGGGTAGCTTTACGCTGGGCATACAGTTTTATCAACTCGCGCGCTATATCTTTGACCCGCTTCTTTGTCTTGCTTTTGAGGTTTTTCCATGCATTGGATCCAAGGCGGTCAAGAGTTGGAACAGTACCGTCTTTACCAATGTATTTTGAGATCCGGTGCAGCGAATGAATACTGACATAAAGCAGGTCACTGTCCTTGTAAATAAGTCGTATGGCCTCCTGATGCCGGCCATTTACATCGATCATTTCAAGGCCATCAAACCGGCCAACACCGTGATCAATATGCGTAACAAAGTCTCCCGGCTTAAGGTCGTAAATTTCTTTCAGAGTAAAAGCCTGACGGCTTGCAAAACCATCGCGAAGCCGGAATTTATGATACCGGTCGAAAATCTGGTGATCGGTATAACAAACCAGTTTCAGATCATCATCAGCAAATCCTTCGTGTAGCGCAATATTTACCGGATCGAACGTAACCGGTTCAATATTCCTGTTTTCAATCAGGTCGTCGAATATGAGCTGGATGCGTTCAATTTGCCTGCTTCCTGCAGCAAGAATAATATTTCGAAATCCATGTGAAGCATTTTCCTTGAAATGATTAAAGAGCAAATCGAAATTTTTGTTGAAAGATGGCTGTGGACGTGTGTTGAAATGTACCGGCCTGTCGTTTTCAAAAAAGGTTTGCGATCCCAGTTCAATAAGCGTCAAATCAATCAGGTTTTCAAGAAACTCGTTCTTTGAACAAAACAATTCCGAAGGCTCAGAATGCCTCAACTGGCTTTGCAGGTTCTGAAAAATATCAACCGCTTTCTCGAATTCCCTGTCAATTTTGGCAAGAGCAGGTTCAGCATCTTCGAACCAAACCAGGGGCTTACCTGGAACAAATCCGAGAAAACTGCCTCGTTTTTCCATTATCATTCTGTCTTGTACGTTAGGAATCAATGTAATATGGACTAACTGATCCATAGATAGCTGGGAGGAAGGATCAAAAGAGCGGATGCTTTCGATGGTTTCGGTTCCAAACTCAATACGATAAGGATAATCATTGGAGTAAGAATACACGTCAAGCAGGCCCCCCCGGATAGAAAACTGACCCGGCTCGACTACAAACTCAACCCGGTCAAAGTTATACTCAAGTAATAAGTCGGTTACAAAATCCATGTCCACAGCTTCGCCTAAACGTAGCCTGAATGTATTCTTTTTCAGATACGCCTGGCTGATAACCTTTTCACTCAGGGCTTCAGGGTAGGTAATCACAATGGTCGGCCTGCGCGAATTGCCTAGCCGTTTCAGGACCTCGGTACGCAGCAGTACATTGGAATTATCAGTCTTTTCAAGCTCATAGGGACGACGGTAAGAGGTAGGATAAAACAATACCCGCTTTTTGTGAAAGGGTAACTCCTGCTCTTCGAGAATATTTTCAAGATCATTTAGAAAATAAGCAGCTTTTTCCTTATCGGGAAGAATGGCGATGATATTAATCTTTTGTTTTTCGAACAGGGCAGCCAGCACAAGAGCTTTGGCCGAACCAACAATCCCTCTTAGCTGCAGATGCTTCTTTTCCGACCTGATATTTTCTGAAAGGAATTCAACCTTATCGTGTTGAAGATAATGTTTTAAAATATCCTCTGGCTTCAAAGCTATTCATTTTGGAAGCGCAAAATTATAAAAAGATACCCTGATCAGAGCGGGATCAGGATCTTCCACTGCGAAATTAATGTAATTGCTGAATGATTCTTGAGGAAAGAATATCAATGGCCACTTTATTGGTTCCACCCAGCGGAACAATAATATCTGCGTAACGTTTTGAGGGCTCTATAAAAAGAAGGTGCATAGGTTTGACAAATTTTTCGTAATGGTCCAAAACCTGCAGGAATGAGCGACCACGTTCTTCGATATCACGACGTATAACCCGCATCAAACGGTCATCGGCATCAGCGTCAACGAATACCTTAATGTCCATCCGGTCACGCATGCGAGGATTGGTAAGCACAAGAATACCCTCCACAATGACCACCGGTTTTGGATGAATTTCAATGGTTTCTTTTGCCCTGGCACAGGTCAGGTAGGAATAGATGGGCATATGAATATTATTACCTTCACGAAGCTGATCAAGATGCCTGATGAGCAAATTGAATTCGATGGATGAAGGGTGGTCGAAATTGATTCTTGCCCTTTCTTCGGGCGAGAGATGCCCATTGTCTTTGTAATAGGCGTCCTGGGGTATGACCACCACCGAATCTTTAGGCAGAAGCCTGGTGATCTTTTTTACCACTGTTGATTTGCCCGATCCCGATCCGCCGGCAATTCCAATGATCAGCATAGCATTAATTTAAAAGAAAACTCATTAAAATTCCTGCTGCCACTGCTGAACCAATCACGCCGGCAACATTGGGAGCCATGGCGTGCATAAGCAAATGGTTTGACGGATCATATTTTAAACCCTCCATCTGAACCACCCGTGCACTGTCGGGAACAGCCGAAACACCGGCTGCTCCTACGAAAGGGTTGATTTTTTGATCCTGTTTCAGGAAAACATTCATTACTTTGGCAAAAAACACACCTCCAGCGGTAGCAAACATGAACGATATAGCCCCAAGGATAAAAATAAACACCGATTGTTTTGTCAGAAATACATCGGCCTGGGTGGAAGCTCCAACCGTGATTCCAATCAAAATGGTTGTGATATCAATCAATGCATTGCGTGCAGTATCTGCAAGCCGTTTGGTCACTCCGCTTTCTTTCAGGAGATTTCCAAAAAATAACATTCCCAATAATGGCAGGGCGCTTGGTGAAATAAATGTGGTGAACAATAATCCTATAATGGGGAATAATATCTTTTCGAGTTTTGAAACTGTGCGTGGAGGTTTCATCTTTATAACGCGCTCTTCTTTGGTTGTCAGCAAACGCATGATTGGAGGCTGGATCACAGGAACCAATGCCATATAAGAATATGCTGCAATAGCGATAGGGCCAATTAAGCGTGGCGAAAGCTGAGAAGAAAGAAATATTGCGGTTGGCCCGTCAGCGCCACCAATAATACCTATTGAACCAGCTTCCCGGATATCAAACCCAAAAGCAAGAGCGCAGATAAACGTAAGAAAAATACCCAGCTGAGCCGCTGCTCCAAGCAACATCAGTCGTGGATTCGAAATGAGAGAAGAAAAATCAGTCATCGCACCAATTCCAAGAAAAATCAACGGAGGATAAACACCCTTGATCACTCCGAAATACAAATAATTTAGCACACTACCATCCTGATAAATACCAAGTTGCAGGTTGATTCCCCCATCCTGGAAAAACGGAATATTTCCGATGAGTATCCCTGTTCCGATAGGAACCAGCAACAATGGTTCGTACTCATAACGGATGGCAAGAAAAATGAATATCAAACCTACTACGATCATCATCAGGTTGCCACCCTTTACATTTCGGAATCCGGTATAATTCCAGAATTTTCTGAGACCAGTTTCTGTTGCTTCTTCGGTTTCTTCAAGTAATGCTATGATATTTTCGCTTTCTGATTCATCAGGTTGAAGGATGTCGTTTTCTTGAGAAATTACCTGTGAGGCAGTGTCTTCGACTGAGTTGATTTGGGCAGCAACAAGACTGACCAGTATAATAATAGCAAATATGCCAATGAGTGTCAGAGATCTTTTCATTTTTTGAGTCTTTTAATGTCGTCTTACAAAAGCCCGGTGGCATGTGAGTAAAAGCAGCCAAATTAAGAGGTGGCAATTTCAAGCAGTGCATCACCCTGCAGAAAATTCTGACCTACAGTCACCTTCACTGATTTGATTATACCATCCTTTTCAGCAAGAATGCTGTTTTCCATTTTCATAGCGTCGTAGATCAGCAGGGGGGCGCCCTTCTTTACTATGTCGCCTTCCTTAACCATGATGTGCATGATTATTCCGGGCAGCGGTGCTGTGATCGTGTAAATGGCAGCACTGATGTTTTTTTTGATTTTACCTTCAGAACGGGTTGGCGGCGCAACTTCAGAACGGACCAGTTTGGGTGTCTTGCTTGTTTTAAACTCCCTGTGTACTTCTACTTTGTAAAGCGTGCCATTGACTTCAATATCAGCGATGTTTTCTTCAAATCGTTTGACTTCTACATCGTATTTGTTTCCACTGATGGTGAATTGAAAAGTTTTCATTCTGCAAATTATTAAATCTTAGATTAATGACGGTTATATGTATTAAGCCCATATATTTTTGAACTCCACGGCGAATAACGTTTATTTACCTTCTTGATGGTCATTACATTGCTTTCTTCGTCGTGCAATTCATTAAAAAACATATGCAACGCCATACTGATGGCAGCATTTACTTCGCCGGGTACGTCTAATGATTCTTCATCGGCTTCCTGATGTTTACCCTGACGGCGCAATTTCTGACGTATATTCATATTGATGATTTTCGGCATCAGGGTGTAAACGTAATACATAAAAGCAAGCGCAAGAAACACGATTACATAGCCCACAATGGTAACAGTGATGGCAAATCCGTCAATAGCAGATAAATCAAAACTGATTTTGGCGAGATGGATCATAGTTCGATGTGTTTGTTATGGTGTTGTTGAATTGAGATGATAGTATCTGGATATTTATAATGGTAAATTACAATGTTTCTTGGGAGGATTGGTATCTTTTTTTGTTGATAGTGCCTGCAGGGCACGAATTACCCTGAAGCGTGTATTTCTTGGTTCTATTACATCATCAATATAACCGTGCTTTGCTGCTTCATAAGGATTGGCAAATTTTGCGATGTATTCGGCTTCTTTCTGAGCCAGGTAATCCATTTTCAAGGACGGATCCTCCATTTTGGCGAGCGCACTCCCCTCAAGGATTTCAATTGCACCTTTTGAACCCATCACTGCAATTTCTGCCGAAGGCCATGCATAATTTATATCACCGCGCAATTGTTTGGAACTCATTACATCATGTGCGCCACCATAAGATTTTCTAAGTGTAATGGTGACTTTGGGAACTGTCGCTTCTCCATAAGCAAAGAGCAATTTGGCTCCCTGTATGATAATACCGCCATGTTCCTGCCTGCTGCCAGGGAGAAAACCCGGAACATCCACAAAAGTGACTAATGGTAGATTAAAAGCATCGCAAAATCTGACAAAACGGGCAGCTTTGCGCGATGCATCAATATCGAGAACACCAGCCAGGAACATTGGCTGATTGGCTACAATACCTACCGGCATACCATTGAATTTTGCAAAGCCAACCACGATATTCTTGGCAAAATGACGGTGCATTTCCAAAAACTCATTTTCGTCAACCACGGAATAAATAATATCTTTTACATCATAAGGCTGACTCGTATTTGCAGGTATTATTTCATTCAATGCATCTTCTTTACGATGTATCGGGTCCTTACATTCTGTAGCAGGTGGATCTTCAAGGTTGTTTGAGGGCAAATATTCCAGGAGTTTCCTGATCAGTAATATGCCTTCCTCTTCGCTTTCGGCTTTAAAATGAGCTACCCCAGATTTTCCGGTATGGACATCTGCACCACCGAGCTCTTCAACAGTAATATCTTCACCGGTAACAGCTTTTGTGACTTTAGGGCCGGTAACAAACATATAACTGTTTTTTTCGCTCATGATGATTACATCAGTAAGAGCGGGTGAATAAACAGCTCCACCGGCACAAGGGCCAAAAATGGCGGAAATTTGTGGGATCATACCAGAAGCCATGATGTTACGCTGAAAAATATCCGCATAGCCCGCCAGGCTCAGCACTCCTTCCTGTATGCGGGCACCACCGCTATCATTGATGCCGATCACCGGTGCCCCAACTTTCATGGCCTGATCCATGACTTTACAGATTTTTTTGGCATGGGTTTCAGACAATGAACCTCCCATTACTGTAAAATCCTGCGAAAAAATATATACCACGCGACCATCAATGGTACCATGGCCGGTTACTACTCCGTCACCAAGAAATAACTGATCTGCAAGACCAAAGTCGGTGCAACGGTGAGTTACAAACATATCGAACTCTTCAAAGCTGCCTTCGTCGAGAAGCATTTCGATGCGTTCACGTGCGGTAAATTTGCCTTTGGCGTGTTGTGCATCTATTCTCTTTTCACCGCCACCCAATTTGGCTTTTTCACGTAGTTCAATAAGATGATTAATCTTTGCCTGACGCTCCATGTTGATTTCTATTAATGAGTTATTATAGTGAAGTTATTATTACCGGTTTTCGATTGTGAATGGTTTTGAGCCAGAGCTGTCAACCTGTAAATCAGTTATTCCGGTTGTTAACTACTTGTTTTTATTTTCACAAAGCTCGGTAAGCACGCCACCCGTTGATTTCGGGTGCAGAAAGGCGATATGCAACCCTTCGGCGCCTTTACGTGGTTTTTTGTCAATCAATCTGATTCCTTTTTCCTCCATTTGGGCAAGAGCGGTTTCAAGGCCTTCTACTGCAAAAGCAAGATGATGTACACCTTCTCCACGCTTCTCAATAAACTTACCGATAGGACCTTCAGGATCGGTAGATTCAAGCAGCTCAATTTTGGTTTGGCCAACCATGAAAAATGCAGTTCTAACTTTTTGATCCTCAACTTCTTCTACGGCATAACAATGAAAACCAAGTACGTCTTCATAAAATCTGATACTTTCATTCAGGTTGTTAACAGCGATTCCAATGTGTTCAATATGAGTGGGTTTCATAATTCAAATATTTTTTTGCAAAAATAGCAGCTTATTTTGGTTTTGAAATGTAAAAACCTGATTATTATTTATTTTAGAATTAATCTAAAAAAGAAAAATGAAATGGAACGTTGAACCTGTAAAAATATTAGCAACATATAGACCTTTTTCGTTAAGGATTGAATTTGTAATTTTATCGCGCCAAAAGCTCATATAGAAAAATTGAATAAAAATTATTCCTTAACACCGGATTCATTCTTGCTCATTTCTTGGACTGACATTGAAAACATTATATAAATACTTGAAAAACAATAGTATATGAAAATGAAAAATCTGTTTTTTAAAACTGTCGTTTTGATCATGTTGATAACTACTGCAGCACCATCATCACAGGCCCAAAACAACAGGGAAGACGCGATCATTGAACTGATCAATCAAAAGTTTGATGATCTGCAACACCGCCTCGACATCATTGATAAATCAATTGACGATCTGGCATGGTATAACCGCCTGGGCGATGTAGCCTACATTGATAAATTGTATATTACGGGTCCTCCCCCTGCCAATATTAACGATCCGAAAGTCATGGGTGCTGCAAATCCCGTCAGGTTTTATACCTATGTATTCATTCCGCGGGATATTGATCCCGGGAAAAAGTATCCTCTGCTCGTCCTTCCACATGGCGGTGTTCATGCTTTTTTCGATACTTATTACACCCATATTCTGCGCGAAATGATGGCTCAGCAATACATTGTTGTGGCACCGGATTATCGCGGAAGCACAGGCTACGGGAGGAAATTGTACGAATTAATTGACTACGGCGGGCTTGAAAACCAGGATGTCAAAGCAAGCCGGGATTATATTGTTGAAAACTATGAGTTTGTTGATGCAAAGCGTGTAGGCATCATTGGCTGGAGTCACGGAGGAATGATTGCGCTGATGAATATTTTTGATTACCCCAATGACTACCAGGTTGCCTTTGCCGGGGTTCCGGTAAGCGATATGGTATCAAGAATGGGATACGCCACCGACGATTACCGAGAGCTTTTTTCAGCTCCGTATCATATTGGAAAAACGGCAAGAGAAAACATTGATGAATATCGCCGTCGCTCACCGGTAAATCATGCCCATAAACTTCAAACACCTTTACTGATTCATACCAATACCAACGACGACGATGTTTTTGTACTTGAGGTAGAAAATTTGATCCGGGCATTGAAAGCCGAGGGTAAAAATTTTGATTATGAGATTTTTAAAGACATACCTGGAGGCCATGGATTCGACCGCATTGATACGAGGTTTGCCAAAGAAACCCGCCTGAAGATTTATTCATTTTTAGCCCGGCAACTTAATCCGCCCCGACTGCTAAAAAGCCTGAAAGATATAGATAAGGCAGCTTACAGACCACCTGGATTTGGAAAATAAAGAATAGTAACAGAATCTTTCCCATTCATTTTTTAATTCCAAGCAGATCGAACATAAAAGCGTATTCTCTGGCGGTTTCCTTCAATCGTTCAAACCTTCCTGAGGCTCCTCCATGCCCGGCTTCCATGTTGGTATACAAAAGGATGGCGTTATCCCCTGTATTAAATTCGCGAAGTTTTGCCACCCACTTGGTTGGTTCCCAGTATTGAACCTGTGAATCATGCAGGCCGGAAGAAACCAGCAGGTTGGGGTATGGCTGCGCCTTTACATTATCGTAAGGGGAATAGGAAAGCATATAATCGTAATATTCTTTGATGCTTGGATTTCCCCATTCATCATATTCGGCAGTGGTAAGAGGAATGGATGCATCGAGCATGGTTGTGATCACATCTACAAAGGGCACTGCCGCCATCACGCCCCTGAAAAGTTCAGGACGCTCGTTGATGATCACGCCCATGAGCAGGCCGCCGGCACTACCACCCTCTGCAAATAGCTTTCCGGCTTGGGTATAATTCTGGACAATAAGGTATTCGGCACAGTCAATAAAATCGTTGAACGTATTTTTCTTTCTCAGCAGTTTGCCATCTTCATACCATTGTCTTCCCAAATCTTCTCCCCCACGCACATGAGCAAGTGCAAACACAAAACCACGATCGAGAAGACTTATGAGGTTGGAGTTGAAACGCGGATTCTGGCTGTAACCATAAGAACCATAGGCATAAAGCAGTGCAGGATTGCTACCGTCGGTCTGCATGCCTTTGTGGTACACAATGGTTAGCGGTATTTCCAGTCCATCGCGCGAAGGTACAAACAGCCGTTTGGTTTCATAATCTGAAGAAATAAATCCGCCGGGCACTTCCTGCTGTTTCACAAGAGTACTTTCGCGGGTGGAAAGGTTATAGTCATAGGTAATGGCAGGCGTAGTAAGCGAAGTGTAACTGTACCGGAAAATATGGGTATGCATGACCGCATTGATCCCAATATTTGCAGAATAAGCTTCTTCCGGAAATTCAATATAGTGATCTTCTTTATCAGGCAGATGAATGATGCGAATACGGTTCAAGCCTTTTTTACGACCCTGCAGCACAATGTAGTCATCAAAAACCTCCATGTTTTCGAACAATACATCTGAACGGTGAGGTTCCACTTCTTTCCAGTTGCTTTTGTCTGTTTTATTTTCCGGAGTTTCCATGAGTCTGAAATTCTGAGCATTCCAGTTGGTTCGTACATAAAATTTACCATGATGAGGCCACATATCGTAGAGCAGATCTTTTTCGCGGGTCTGAAAAACACGAAATTGTCCGTTTGGATTGTTGGCTTCAAGTATCCATGTTTCGTTGCTGAGCGTGCTGTTTGCCTCAATCTTAAGGAAGCGGTCGTCTTTGGTTCGTGATACATTGATATAATAGAAGGTTTCGTCTTCTTCAAAATAAACCTGTTCAGGAGAAGTACTTTCGTAGATATGGAAACGGTTAATGCGGTCGTAACGAAGGGTTTTGGGGTCAATGGATGTAAAAAATAATGTGGCATTATCGGCAGCCCAGGTAATGTCGCCACCGGCAAATTGAATGCCGGTGGATGTGATTTCGCCTGATTCGAGGTTCTTCACCTGTATGGTATATTGCCTACGACCTACCGTATCAACGGTAAAAGCCAGTAAACGATTATCAAGGCTCACATCGAAATCACCCACATTAAAATAGGGATGGGGTTTAGCCAAAAAGTTCACATCGAGCATCACCTCTTCCTGGGCCTCCGGTGAACCAGCCTTGCGGCAATACACAGGATATTCTGCCCCCATTGAATAACGAACATAATAGTAATACCCGTTTTTCAGATAGGGAGCGGATATATCATCCTGTTTGATGCGACCCTTCATCTCTTCAAAAAGAGCACGCTGTAAGGCATTGGTATGAGCCAGTTTTGCTTCCAGGTACGCATTTTCTGCCTCGAGGTAAGTAATGACGGCGGGATTTTCGCGGTCACTCATCCAATAATAGGGGTCAACACGCTGATGACCATGAATTTCAAGGAGTGTGTCGGATTTCTCAGCCACCGGCGGCTGAACGTCGTGCTGAGGGCTTTGACAGGAAAAAGTCAATGTCAGAATAAGAAGAACCAGAAAGAAGATTTTCATGTTAGTGTTTTATTAAAATTTTGACAAAAATAGGAAGTTTAAAGATCAGCACATGAAACAGCATGGATAAGTAAATGAAGAATAACTCCCCACAAAACCACCAACCAGATCATCCCACCGCTTCTATTGAAAACCCGGATACTTTTAACAGGTAAAGGTTACTTGCGGAGAGTTGTTATTGATAAAAGCAGGGACAAACATACCGTATTAAACCGGCTGATTAAGCATTTGAATTGAACTTTCACCTGTGTTGCTGACCATTTTTCCAGAACAGAATCACCTGGGGGTGAAATGCTAATA
>CAYQRU010000109.1:0-12139 GCA_964419945.1 uncultured Bacteroidales bacterium
ACAATTACATTTTTAACATTTTCAAGTTTGATCTTTTCAATTTCAGTGCTCATTCTTTATACCATTTGAAGTTTATGTTCCAGGAATTTTCATTTATCCAAAAAGCTTTAAGCAGGTATCATAAGACATTCCTACCACAGCCTGGTCTTCTTTTAAAAATCCATACTTTCTTGATTCGGGACAACCAAAAGATATGCTGATCACATGGTTCAGACAGGTGTTTATAAATACGTTGGCACACACCGACATAAAAGTATAAGGCTTAATCACCGGAAAGGCATCCAGTTTTAAAGCATATAATTTCATCAGTTGCATCACTTTTTCAGGTTGCGTGAAAATAATGTACATGTCGGGCTGTATCGTTTTCTCGATGCTATCAGTGATCCCCATCAAAATATTTTCCGGAGGGCTTACCAGCCTGGGTATGTCATTGATTGCCTTTTCGATGATTGTCTTTTTGATACCACTTTCCTCATGCACATGATCAATCAATTCAGGATCATGCTTTAACAGTCCCATGCTGCGCCTGGCTCCTGCGCATTTCACCTGGTGAAGGCTCACGCAAAATGTTGTTTGAAATGCTTCTCCCACCATTTCGCAAAATCGTGTCTGTTTCGTATACTCCGGTGCCAGACCGGTTATCGCATTTACCTTCAAACCCATGCAGGTTGCACCAAATATTTTGTGCAATTCCAATATCATCTCCGGTGGTGTTTCTTTGTATTCTGAGCAAGACTCTTCAGTTTCCCTGAAATCATAACTTTTCTCAGTGGATGAATCTTGTCGATAAAAAGGATGCCCTCCAGGTGGTCATATTCATGTTGAAAAATCCTTGCCTCTGCGCCATTTAACTTTCTCTCAACAGTCTTAAACGATTCATCCAGGTACCTGACTTCAATCACTTTGGGTCTTTCAACCTCCTCCATGATGTCCGGGATGCTCAGGCAGCCTTCTGAATATTTTATGGTTTCGATACTTGTTGCCAGGATCAAGGGATTGATGACGACCCTTTTGAATTTTTCAATCTTTTCATCATCCAAAGGGAAGGTATCCATGACAAATATCCTTTTTAACTCTCCGATTTGGGGTGCAGCCAGGCCTATACCACCTTTTTTCTCTAATGTTTCAAAGAGGGTGTTGATAAGTTCCTCCAACTTATTGTTGTTTACTACTTCCTCTGAATGTTGGCGGAGTATTCTTGAACCGTAAATTAAAACATCTGCTATCATTGGTTTATCCTCCATATTTACGCAAGTAATACTTCATTGATTTATAGCTCAATTGGCGGATTTTCTGTTCCTGAATCAACTGCTCCGGCAAACTGAAATCTGCATGATTCTTCGCCAGTAATTTTTGCATGGTATCTTCCCTGATGGGATGCACGGCACAGATATTCAAAATATCTTCCCTGGCATTTCCGGTATAGCCGGTGTCTGAGCCTTCAAAACCGAGAATAAGTTCTGTTTTCAGACCTTTTTCATTAAAGATTTGGTAAGCTTCATTTGTAACCATTTCGTCCGGGACTTTTACCCAATTAACAGCCGGGGGGCGGGTAGGAACGGCTATATAAGCAATCCAGGGATGAATCTGGCTGATCAGTGCTGCGGTTTGTTTAAGTGCTGCTGTACTTTCGTTGATCCCGGCAACCAACATGGTTTCGGTGGCTAGTTTACCTTCACATTCAGCAGCAAACCGGTACAGTCCCTCAAGATAGCTGTCAAACTCTAAACTGTGATGTGGCCGGTTCAACCTTTTCCAGATTAAAAAATCCGCTGTATCAACTTTAACTGAAACCCAATCTGCCAGCTTTAGATCTTCCCTTACCTTCTGATCTGCAATCAGGGAGGCATTTGTGATAACCGCAACCGGAATTTTGAGATTTTTCAGCATCTTTATGGATTCACCCAAACAAGCATCCAGTGTTGGTTCGCCATTGGCAACAAAAGTCAGGTAATCAGGCAAATTACTTTTTTCGAGTTGTTTAAGGTGTTTTTCAACTTCCCGGTAAATCTGAACCGGTTCATAGAAACATTCCCTGTTGATGCTAAATTTGTTTGTAAGCCCCACCTGGCAGTATATACATGAGTAGGAACAAATCTTTGGTGAAGGAACATTATTTATACCGAGACTCTTCCCTAATCTTCGTGATGGTATGGGACCAAAACTGATCATGATTAAAAATTTAAAATTATTTTCCAGATTCTGTTTAATGTTTTGCTGGTTCCGGACTTCGGCATCCACTCAACAATGCTTTTACAATTCAGCATGGCTTCAGTCATTTGCGGATCGAAAGCCAGTTTGCCGACAACGGGAATCCGGACGGTATCGCAAAAAACTTCAATTCGCGAAGTCATTTCCGGGTTGAGGTCGTATTTATTGATCAGAACCATTGCCGGATATTTAAATCCCTGAACCAATTCAATAGCACGTTTGAGATCATTCAGGCCGGAGATGCCTGACTCTGTAACGATCAAAATCTTATCAATCCCCGTAATGGTTGAAATAACAGGGCAACCAGTTCCCGGCGGCCCATCAATGATAATGTGCGATGATCCGTTTTGCTGAGCCAGCTTTTTGAGTTTTTCCCTTATCAGATTTACCAGTTTGCCTGAGTTTTCTTCGCCGGGTGCAAGCCACCCATAAACCATACGGCCATTACGAAAAGTGCCTGTAAACATCCGGCTTTTATCATGCTGAATCATTTCGATGGCTTGTTCCGGGCAAATCCTGGAGCACAGAAAACATCCATCACATGCAGTTTCGGAAATACCAATCTCGTCGTTAACCATTGAAATGGCATCAAAACGGCAATGATCATTGCACAGACCGCAAAGCGTGCATTTCTTCTGATCAACTACAGCCTTATAGCTGCCTGTAAAAATGTCTTCTTCGTCATGTGCAGGGTTGAAAAGTAAGTACAAATTTGCAGCATCTACATCACAATCGCCCAGAATCACCTTTGAACCCAGGGTAGCAAATGCCGCTGCAATACTTGATTTGCCGGTTCCACCTTTACCGCTGATGATGGCCAATTCCATATTTATCTGTAATTTTTTGTTCGAGTTCCAGCAGTAACTGTTTCAGCGCAGGATTATGATCCACCACCATTCCACCATTGGAACAAATTCGGGCGATTTCTTTGTCGAAAGGAATTTCAAGCAACAGCTCTATCCCTTCGGATTCCAGGTAATCATAAACTTCATTATTTCCTATCCCGGCCCGGTTTACTATGACTCCAAAAGGTTTTTGCATATGTTTCAAAGTTTCAACGCTTCTTTTCAGATCGCTCAGGCCAAATGGAGTAGGCTCGGAAACAAGCACAACATAATCGGCTGCAGCTACCGTGTGAATAAAAGGGCAAGAGGTTCCCGGTGGTGAGTCAAGGATCACAATGTCTTTCTGATGATCAATTTGCCGGATGGCTGCTTTTATCACCGGTACTGGTGTCATCACTCCAATCTTTGTGCGGGCCTCTATCAGGTTAACATTTTCATTCGTTGAATTCAGCGAAACCTGCCCCAGCATAACTGCTTTTTCTGTGATGGCATCGTACTTACAAGCAACCAGACACGCTCCGCAAGAATGGCACAAATCGTCAACAACTTTAATGATTTCAAGAGAGGGAAGGATAAAAATTGCATTGTAAGCACAGTATTCATGGCATTTCCCGCAAAAAGTGCATTTGGCTGAGTCAATTACCGGAACCTGTTGCGTAACTTCGATGCAATCAGCCAGGCTGGAATCAAAAAAAGCCAAAGCATTGGGTGCTTCGGCATCGCAATCTACAAGCATAACTTCTTTTCCAGCTTCTTTTAAAGCATGGTAAAGATTGGTGGCCACGAAAGTCTTTCCGGTCCCGCCTTTACCACTGGCAACTGCAATAATATAAGGTTCGATGTTAATCATATCTGAGCCTGATTTCTTTTACGGATAATACCGTTTCGATGGCTCTTTGAAGAATGTTTGTTTCCAATTGATTGATTACCAATTGGCTAATAATAGTTTGCAAAAAGTCTATACATTGAAAACTAAATCCTTATTATTTTTTCGCCTTTTTGAACGAATTACAGAGGTTCTAATGTTTGCAGTGGCTGTGGTCGTGATGTTCGTGATTGCAATAATTGGCAGTTAGCAAGAGTTGATTGTTCAGGAAATCCCTTACCAGTTCTTTCGTTTTGCGGATAGGAGCACCAATGAAAACATTGATTTTATTGTTGTTAAAAATAGCAATGGCTTTATGCCCCATGCCGCCTGCAATTACATCGGTAACACCTTTTTCGGCCAGCCACACAGGCAATAATCCTGGTTCATGTGGAGGTGGTATTACAAAGTGCTCATTTATAATAGTTTTGTCGTCTGTTTCAATTATTGCGAATTGCTGGCAGTGTCCAAAATGAGGGCACAACACTCCATTTTCCGAGGGGATGGCAATTTTACGTATCATGCGAAAATGATATATTAAACCCCGGCAGAATGGTAGTACTACCGGGATTGGATTT
This sequence comes from uncultured Bacteroidales bacterium, assembly GCA_964419945.1. Classification (GTDB taxonomy): domain Bacteria; phylum Bacteroidota; class Bacteroidia; order Bacteroidales; family JAAYJT01; genus JAAYJT01. The sequence continues at coordinate 4,500 of CAYQRU010000109.1, forward strand.
TACAATTACTAACGACAATTTCTATTTTTTAAGAATCTTTTTCAGAACAACTTCCTTGTCCAGCTTTTTGGTACAGAAGAACCAGTCTTTACAATCTAATCCCTCTTCTTTTCCGTCCATCCTATCTTTGGCTGTTCCGCATGAACCGGCCGGAGAAATAATTACATCATCACCTGGCCGCCAGTCTGCCGGGGTGGCCACTTTAAACTCATCGGCTGCCTGTAAGGCGATGACAATACGGTACAACTCATCGAAGTTGCGTCCAAGGCTCAGCGGATAATACAAAATGGTTCTAACAACGCCTTCCGGATCAATAACAAAAACCGCACGAACTGCCTTGGTGTTGCTTTCGCCAGGCATCATCATTCCATACTTTTTTGCAACTTCCATAGTAATGTCTTCAATGAGTGGGAAGGTTACCTCCACGTTTTTCATCCCTTTATATTCGATCTTTTCCTTGATGGTGCGCAACCATGCAATGTGGCTGTATAGCCCATCAACTGAAAGGCCTACCAATTTGCAATTGGCTTCGTTAAATTGCTTTTCCATGGTAGCAAATGTCATAAATTCGGAGGTACAGACAGGAGTAAAGTCAGCAGGGTGACTGAAAAGAATTACCCAACTACCTCTGTAATCGGAGGGGAAATTAATTTCACCCTGTGTGGTAACTGCTTTAAATTCTGGTGCTTTTTCGCCAATACGTGGCATAGCATACATTCTTTCTTCCATAACTTTTTGATTTAATTTAGTTTAACATTAATAAATGATCTAAGAACCTGTTCTCTTAACCCAACAAGCTGAAAAATATTGTCGGATTAAAGGTATAAAAAACACACCAACAACAAATGTTAGTCAAATGATTGAATTTCCAGGTAACAAAAACAATACTTATTCACCCCCTCTGAACCGGTTCCTGAAGCCAATTCCTCTCCCACAGCCTCTGCCTCTGCGGCCAAATCCAAAACCTCTTCCTCCGACACTGTCAGGATGATTGTCCGGAGATTCAGCTTGAGTGCTTGTTGGTTGTTTCGAACCAAAATTAGTACAACGGCCTAAGCGGCGTCCTGTCATTGGCCCATCACCGAGTGGACCTTTTCTGTCAAATCCAGGCATTTTTTCCTCCTTATTTATTAAATTCGACATTATTTATTTGCGCCACCCTGTCTTTTCCCTTTTCCCTGTCCACCACCCGAACGGCGGCGCATACCCATTCCTTTTCCAAGTTTTTCAAGCTTCTCCTTATCCGAACTATCTTTACATTTTCCTAATCCCCGGCCTGTTCCTGAACCCTTACCTTCAGGGCCGGTTCCATTCATACGTGGCATAAGTGTCAAGTTTTAAAGGTTTAACATATTAATTACTTCCTGAATTCTTAAATCAGGTTGTTTAAAAACAATCATTTGAATCTTCAGGCTATCGAGCAACGATTTTATCTTCATGCCAAATTCTCCTGCTACAACTTTCTTAGCTCCACGCGATGCAACCAATTGCACTGCTGCCGGTCCAGCTCCCGATTCCACATCTTTGTGTGGGTTCGGAATATACTCAGTAGCTTTTGTTTCAGTGTCGTAAATCACAAAAAATGCACAGCGCCCAAAGCGCTCATCAATTTTTGACTCCAGTGTGTTTCCGGTAGATGTTATTGCAACTTTCATAAAGCTTGTTTAAGAATTAACTATAGATAAGAATATTTTTTTCTTCCTCTTCCCGGAGTTCCTTTCCGGGTCATACGTGTATTGCATTTTGGACAAATTCGCCTTCCGCATGGCTCACCAAAAATATGAGGCTGTTCAAAGCCACAACCTGGGCAAAAACAAACATCATGATTTCGTGGTTCATCACTTTCGATCCATTCTTTCTGTAAGTCATAGTTTGCTATTTGCTGGCTTTTGCATAAGGGGCATTGCTCAACTACTTTGTCTCGCTCAGGATTATTAAAATAGCAGGCGCAATGGCTGCAATGATACCAATCGCTGTCGAAATAAACCTTTCCCCCTTCAATACTGATCAGGCTACCTTCTACGAGAGCCCGGGCAATTTTTTGTCTTGCCGAAGCATAGATTCTTGTATAAGTTGGTCTGGAAACCCCCATGATCACAGAGGCCTGGTGGTGGTTAAACATATCATAATCGCACAAACGCAAGGCTTCATATTCTTCGTACAACAAGCTTACTTCATTCAATCTGCTTTCATCCAGTTCAGGGCCATAAGGCTTTAAACCTTTGATAACCGGTGGATTAAGTACTTTACGAAGGCGTTTGTTTCTTGGCGACATATTTATGAGCAAATGTTCGCTGCAAAGATAATGAACATTTGCTCATAATTAACAAAAATAAGAAAAATTTTTATGTGAGTGTATTAAGTTGCTATTATTGAATGATTTGTGAATGCAAATCCCAACTCGGGAGCGTTGGCGTACCGGCGAAGTAGAAAAGTGGCAATACGCCTGCGAAGGGATGGATTTCCATATAGGATTTGGGACGCCATCCCCGGCTTTTTGCCCGTTGCCCATAATTCTTTTTAGTGTTGGTTCAGAACTCAATTTTATAATCCTTGCCAGGTTCTTTGTATTTACTGATTTCTTCTTCAAGGAATTTTATTTTCAGCCAGGCAATGAATTCTCTGAATATCGCCAGGTCTTTTTTACTTCCGTCTCATTAAGTACTTCAATGTATCGGGCGCGGTCTTCTGAGAAAACTTTAATAAGCGGTTCGCAGTGATAAAGCATTACGTAATTCATAAGCAGACGTTTGGTACCTCCGTTACCGTCCTTTCGGGGAATCAAAGCTTACCGACCAGGTATTTACAGCAGCTCCAGTATTTTTCATCACATGTGTGCGGATCTTTTGAATCAACTCAGCCGAAATTTTTACTTCGCCAGAGCTTGTTGCTTAACAAACATAAAAGCTTCATAGTGTCTTTGATCATCAGATGATCTTTCATAGGCTTGCCAGAGGCGGTAATATTATATTCCAGAAGAACTCTGGTATCTGTTTCGCTCAGGGAACAGCCTTCGATCTTTGTGGAGTGCCACATGATGGAAATGATGCAGAACTTTTCATAATCAAGCACATCCTGAAGATTCATGCGCTTGTATTCACCGGTGATTCTATTGAGTTTGTCCCACATAAGTGATTCTTCTTGAAAAGTTCTAAAAAATTGGTGGTGCAAAGATATTGTCATGAGTACCAATTATGGCAGGTTTTGGAAAATCTGGCTGTTTCATTGGGGGTACAACGATTAAAACATCCCTGGCGTTTTCGCAATCCACTGGCATAGCGGTCTGGTTCGCAATATACAAAGTGAAAAGCCTTAATTCGTGATATGAAAAGTAGATTCAAGCTGACATATCATTGTGAAATAATGGCAGCGCCGGTCTTAGGTTTTCATATGAAAGTGTCAATTATTTTTATGTAAGTTTGCTCGCAAAATTTAATAACGGGTAAACACAGAATATGTCCAGTAACTTCTTTACAAACGAAAACGGCAATTCCTTATTCAGGAAATTCACAGGTGTATTTGAAAACGTTGCCAATCTTTACGCCTTCCATGCCGTGGTCGGGTATTTCAGGTCTTCAGGATACTTTGCAATCCGGGATCATTTGCTGAAATTGCAGGAGGTGAAAATTCTGGTTGGTATCAATGTGGATATGATAAGCGCAGAGGCCAAACGTCGCGGAATGATATTTTTTGGCGACCCGGAAAGAAGCCGTGACGAATTTGTGCGGTGGATGCGGGCTGATATCAAAGAAGCATCGTACAGGCGTGAGGTTGAAGAAGGCATCATCAATTTCTTTGAGGATATTGTTGCCGGGAAAATCCAAATTCGTATTCACCGGACAAAGAAGCTTCATGCCAAGATTTACATTTTTCTGCCCGCCGGATTCAATGAATATTCCGGTGGCGAAGTTATTACAGGCTCATCAAATCTTACTGATGCTGGCCTGGGAACCAAAGATGAATCAAACTATGAATTCAATGTTTCATTACGTCGCTACGATGATATTAAGTTCGCTGAGAGTGAGTTTCAGAAATTATGGGAGCAAGGTGAAGAACTTTTACCGATTGACATTGAAAGAGTGAAGCAAGGTTCACACATTGGCCAGCTTTTCACACCATTTGAGCTTTACGTTAAACTGCTCATTGAATACTTTGGCAAGCACATTGACTATGATCCTGATTCTGTTGGCGATTTACCGCAAAACTTTAAAAAACTGAGCTACCAGGTTGATGCAGTAAACCAGGGATTTCAGATGTTGCTCAACCACAATGGATTTATGCTGGCTGATGTGGTGGGGCTTGGTAAAACTGTTGTTGCGACCATGATTGCCAGGCGTTTCCTGATTACCAATGGCACACTGAATACAAAAATTCTCGTGGTATATCCGCCGGCAGTAGAGAAAAACTGGAAGATGACCTTCCGGCAATTCGGCATTGATAAGCATGCAAGGTTCATAAGCAATGGAAGTTTACATAAGATTCTGAATGATGATCAGGATTACTGGATCAAGGAAGACTATGATCTGGTTCTGGTTGATGAATCACATAAATTCCGCAATCATACTTCACAGATGTTTCAGAACCTGCAACTGATATGCAAAACAAATCGCGCAGTTGAAGGTGATGTACCTGGGAACCGTAAGAAAGTGATCCTGATATCAGCGACGCCATTGAATAACCGCCCACAGGACATTTATCACCAGCTTTTACTTTTTCAGGATGCGCGAAAATCCAACCTGCCGGTAACCAACCTTCAGGCTTTTTTCGGACCGTTGATTCAGCAATACAAGGAAGTGCTGTGGGCATCTAAATTTACTGGCAAGCCCGATATTAAAAAGCTCCGTAAAATCTATTCTCTCATCCGTGAAAAAGTATTGGAGCCCATCACCGTGAGGCGCACACGTAACGATATAAAGAATTATCCGGAGTACAAAAAAGACATTGATGAGCAGGGCATCAATTTTCCTGATATTGCGGACCCCAGAGCTTTAGAGTATGTGATGGACAAGAAACTTGATGCATTGTTCTATAAAACCATCAATTATCTGGTTAATGATGAAAAGATTTGCTATTCCCGTTACCAGGCAATAAATGCTTTACTGCCAGAGGTGCAGGACAGATGCGGTTACAGCAATGCTGAAAGGGCTTCAAAGTCGTTGGCTCAAATTATGATGACCCAACTGGTTAAGCGGCTTGAGAGTTCTTTTTACGCTTTTTCGAAATCTCTTAACAGGCAGGTTGTTTCATACCAGCGCATGATTCAGATGTTTGAAAAAGGAAAGATTTATATTGCTCCCGACATCAAGATCAACGAATTAATGGATAAGGAATGGACCGATGAGGATATTGAGGAACTCATTCTGGAGTTGTCCGCTGAAGATCCCAAAAACAACATTTTCACGCAAGAAGATTTTCAGGATGGCTATTTGGATACTTTAAAAAATGACCTCGCTTCATTCGTTGAGCTGGCTGAAGAATGGAAAAAGATTGACCGCGAGCGGGATCCCAAATTTGACACCTTTGCCCGGTTACTGAGAAATGAGTTGTTTCGTAAAGACATGAACCCATCCGGCAAACTCATCATTTTTTCAGAGTCAAAGGAAACTACTGATTATCTGAATGCCCGTATGCAGGAGCTTGGTTATTCAAAGATCCTGCTGGTGTCATCCGAAAACCGCTCCCGGGTCTTTGAAGATATTATCATGAATTTTGATGCCAATGAAATGATAAAGAAATCAGAAGAATATGATCTCCTGATCACAACCGAAGTGTTGGCCGAAGGTGTAAACCTCCATAAAGCAAATATCGTTGTTAACTATGACACACCCTGGAATTCAACCCGCCTGATGCAACGCCTTGGCCGTGTTAACAGGATTGGTAGTACATCGGATACCATTTACAGCTATTCGTTTTACCCCTCAAAACAAAGCGACGACCTGATCAATCTTTATAACAATGCCTACGTAAAATTACAGGGATTTCACACTGCTTACGGCGAAGATGCACGTATTTACACCATAGAAGAAGTGCTTGAAAAAGTGAAATTACATATTGCAGGCACAACCGAAGAAGAAGACAAACGATTGATCTATCTGAGATTTATCAGGGATTTCAAGGATAAAAACGAGAAAGAATTTAAGCGCATTGCAAAGATACCTGTAAAAGCACGAACCGGCAGATCAGTCAAAACCTCCAAAAAGAATAGTATGAAAGGTTGTAGCCTCGTGTTCATGAAATCGCCTTACAAACTTGAGTTCTACAAGGTGCAACATGACAAAAAGCTGGAACCCCTGACATTTATTCAGGCAGCAGAATTGTTCGAGGCCCGGTACAATGAACCTTTGAATGAACTGCCGGAATACCATCACCTTCATGTACAATTGGCTGAGCAACGCTTCGAACAGGAATTGCTTGCAACCTGGTCTGATTCCAAATCCGGAGGATCCACTGATGGCACAGGTAACCTTGCAAAGAAATTTATACGCGAAAGAAGAGCAGAAAGCAACGATGAGAAGTTCCGGGAATCTGCCACTGCACTCATTGTACTGCTGGAATTAGGAGCCATCTCGATGTTGCCCATGGAAATCAAAAAACTCAAAACCAGGTTCGATAAAAACCAAATCAATAAACATCAGGCAGAAAATCTGATCATGACGCTGGCAATTAAATATACCAGCCCATCAAAGTCTGACGATGAAACCGGCGAAGGCCTGATGGCTGAATTACCCATTGAAGTGACCCAGAAACCTGAAATCATCATTACAGAAACCTTTACAATGGAATGAACTGTAAACAATATCAAATAGATATAGACATTTAATAAAATTCAATTATGCCAGGAACATATTCTCAAATTTATATTCAAATCGTCTTTGCAGTGAATGGCAGGGATAATCTGATTCTCGAACCCTGGAGGACAGAATTGCATAAATATATCTCAGGTATCATAACCAACAGAAATCAAAAATCAATTATTGTAGGCGGGGTTACGGATCATGTTCATATTTTTGTCGGCTTGCGACCGTCAATGGCCATTTCTGATTTGGTAAGGGATGTAAAAAACAACAGCACGAATTTTATTAACAAAAGGAAATTCGTTAAAGGGCGCTTTTCATGGCAAGAAAGTTTTGGATCCTTTTCCTATTCCCATAGTCATATTGATTCGGTTTACAAATACATCCTCAATCAGGAAGAACATCATCGCAAACAAACATTCCAGGAGGAGTACATTTCATTTTTGGAGAAGTTTGCGGTGGATTATGATGAGAGGTATTTGTTTGAATGGATTGAATGAGAGGATTTTAGTGTACCAATTCGCAAAAATGCAGCAAACCCGAATGGTTGCAATAATTTTAGCAACAAGAGATGACAACAATGAAAATGAAACCAAACCCGAAGGGTTGAAAGAATTATAGCAAACAAAAATGAGAACGATCCCAAATCCGCAGGGTTGAAATGATTATAGCAGACAACAACGAAAATGAAACCAAACCCGAAGGGTTGTAATGATTATAGCAGACAACAACGAAAATGAAACCAAACCCGAAGGGTTGTAATGATTATAGCAAGAAGGATAGACAACAACAAAAAGCCCGAAGGGCTGACATAATTGAATTTCACCCCTTCGGGGTTGTGGGTTG
>CAYQRU010000110.1:0-11882 GCA_964419945.1 uncultured Bacteroidales bacterium
AGGGATTTACTATAAAATGCATATTATCAATGAAAGTGGCAGAGCAGTAGATACCGGCGATATACTCAGCATGGACATGATCTATCGCCTAAAAGACACTACACTCTTCGACTCAAGAATGAACAGTCAGCCCATGATGCTCACACTGATGGAAAAGCAATTCGAAGGTGATATTTATGAAGCTTTAACCTTGATGAAGGTTGGTGATAGCGCCACTTTTGTTCTTCAGGCTGATTCATTTTTCCTGAAAACAGCCGGAATGAGAGAGTTGCCACCATTTGTCACGAAAGGTTCCGAAATATTTTTCGACGTGAAACTCAACAGTGCACGTTCTGAACTTGAAATTGAGCAAGAGCGCCAGGCATTGATAGAATCCAGGAAAGAGCAGGAGCCCCTGGAATTGGCTAAATACGTGGAAGAGAACAATATTACAGTAGCTCCAATGGCCTCAGGATTATATTATATTGAAAGAGAAAAAGGTAATGGGCCAGCCGCCAAACCCGGCGACAGGCTTAAAGCTCATTTCGTGATTTCTACCATTAATGGGCCTCAGTTATATTCAACTTATGACCAGGGACAACCATTTGAAGTTGAAGTAGGTAAAGAATTTGATAATCCCGGAGTAACCGAGGCCATTTCACTGATGCGTAAAGGAACCAAAGCAACTGCTGTTGTACCCTCTGAAATTGCTTTCGGTGCTAACGGAAGGGGTGAGATAGTTCCTCCTCATACTACAATGATCTACGAGATCGAAGTCATCGAGCTTATCACCAAAGAACAGTATCAAAAACAACAGGAGCAATTGGAAAAAGAACAAAACCAAATGAAACAAATGGATGAACAAAACAAACTGAGGGAAAAGGCTGGTATTCTTAAATATCTACAGGATAATGACTTAAAAGCCTCTCCCACGGCAAGCGGATTATACTACATCGAGAAAGTTAAAGGCGAAGGTGCACAACCCAAAGCCGGTCAAAAGGTTAGAGTGCATTATACAGGAAAATTATTGGATGGAACCAAGTTTGACTCTTCTGTTGACCGAGGACAACCTTTTGTATTTCAATTAGGAAGAGGTGAGGTTATCAGAGGCTGGGATGAAGGCATCGCCATGATGAATACAGGAGGTAAAGCTGTGCTTGTAATCCCGTCTGAACTTGGCTATGGCAATCAATCTCCCAGCGAACGTATTCCGGCCAACAGCGTTTTAATATTTGAAGTAGAATTGCTGGGTATAGAATAAATTTTTGAATAATTAAAATTTACCGGCGACAGCATGAATTAAGAAACCTGGTGACGCCGGTTTTTTTATTGAAAATTTGTGATGTGTGGATAAAAATTCCACAATTCTTACTCACTACTCATATTCAAGGTATTCAAACCGGTCGCCAGTTTCGTCAATCAGTTTGCGTAACCACCATTCAGGATAACCCGGATGCTGGGGGGTTGCGGGATAACCATATGGATTGCGCAGAAACTTTCCATCTTGCTCAGGTTTCATATTTCCATCCATGTACTTCACCAGTAAAAAATCCCCCAGTTCCTGCCACCTGCGTACAACCTGATCTCCAATGTTAACTGAAAAATCAGTGATAAACTCACGCGCCAAATCTATATCTGTCTCATACAATCCCAAGGCAGCTTTATCAATGGCCGGAGTGTATGCAATAAATCGGTTTTCCAACTCCTGCTGTACCTTTTTAATGTCCTGACTTATAAGATCATATCGTAGATATGCAAAATTTGAAACCCGGTTGAAAACCCAGAATGCAGCAGTGGCTGAATAGGTAAGCATATCTCCGTTACCTTCCGCAAATGATTCAGGCACCCGGTTCATGCCGCAATACATGGGTGTATAAACAGTAGCAGATGCATCGTCAACACCGAACCAGAAAATCCCACCTATTGGGTCTGGTAGCCAGTTTCTTGACTGTGCTACGTACGAAAAACCTGTTTGCTGGGTCACGGTTGATCTTTCGTGAAAATATGTTTTGTTATCAATTTTGAATGTGAGTGGGCGCCAACGGTATGGCAAATGATGAGGTCCGGCACCAAAATCATTCTGCAAATCAAGATCAGTTCCGGTAAAATGATCCCGCATGAACATCATCATATCTTTAATGCTTAGTTTGCGGTTTGGCTGTATGTACAACGGCATACGGTTTTGAGGTTCAAATCCTTTGGCATATTCAAGGTATTGATCCATATCATCATTAATATCTTTAAAAAAAGACCAAACCCGCATCTCACAGAAGCGTAGTGCACCAAAATCAATGGGTGCATAAACATCGCTGAAACTAAATGACGCTGCATCGCCAGAAAAATATCCCTGCTTGATTGCAAACTCAATCACATCATGTGCATAAACTACCTCGACGCGAGGATCATTGATCTTTTCCAGATCTTCGCTGCTGATTGATGTTATGCCATTTGCAGGAGGAAAGGTTGTAATACGTGCATGGTTGGCATGGGCACTGACAAAACCATCAGGAATCCTTATGGCTACCCATACAGCGCCTTTGTTTCTGTTTTGCATATTTCCGTTTTCATCCGGATGAAGATCCATACCCTTTCCTATTATCTCCATGATCCATGCTTCCTTGGCATCAGAAATTGAAAATGACTCCCCACTGCTGTAATATCCATGATCTCTGACCAGCCGGGCAATCCATGAAATGGCTTCCCGTGCAGTCCTGCTTCGTTGCATGCTAAGAAACATCAAACTTCCATAATCAACAATTCCTGTTGTATCAATGAGTTCAACGCGGCCACCAAAGGTCGTTTCTCCAATAGCTACCTGATGTTCATTCATAAAACCAATGACATTATAAGTTTGACGAACCTGGGGTATCTCTCCCAAAAACTTTGCAGTACCCCTGTCAAATAGTCTTACAGTAGATCCTTCGGGATAAAATGCTGCCGGCCGGTGATATAGTTCTCCAAAACGTATATGAGAATCAGCAGCATACGTAATCATGACCGAACCATCAGCAGAGGCACCACGTGTCACGATCATGTTGGTACAGGCAAGGACCACAGCTTGCCATAAGTATAGTAATATGATGATAACAAATCTCTTAGTCATTGTTTTAGATATATTTTAAGACTTCCGATAGGGTTTCTGAATTTTCCATGAATGGTAACCTTAATGAATGACCTTATGTTCCTGATTAGTTTAGGAATCGCGTATAACCTTTTCTTTCTTCCGGAATGATTGTTTGGATGAAATCAACTTCCTCTTTGATATGGCAGCTTTTGCAGGAGGCATTATACAATACAAAATTCCTGTTGAATTGTTCAATATTACCACTGTCAATGGCTTGTTGCATTAAGTTGTGTGGCGCTCCAAGAAATTCAAAAGCATTGTTTTTATGTTCTGGCCGGCGTTCAGAGCCTTTATCAATGGCTTCATAAATATGCTCCAGTTGATAATCAGCATACTTCCAGTTACCATCCTGACCTGCCCAATATAGTTCACCATAACGGTAATGCACTTCCATCATCGTTCTTGAGAAACCATCAAGCTGGCGTTCAATGGTTTCCACGAAATGGCTGATATTGCCCTTCAGGAAAGTGCCGTTTTCAATTGATTTCTGATTTTTGTCAACACAGGCTGCCAGGAATATAACAACCCATGACAGGAGAATTAATGTTTTCATCTTACTGATTTTAGGTTTGAGCCCGTAAATATATGAGTATTTTTCTAATTTTGGATTCTTCAAAGCAAATTCAGGTTGCAGACCCCTGCTTAAAGGTCATTATCCAGGTTAAGAAAATCTAAAAACCTGAAATTTCTTTTAAGTCCTTGTAAATCAATATATCATATAAATAAAAAATAATGAGTTATGATTAAAGTTGTTGTCGAGTGTACTCAGGGTGATATTACACAACAGAAAGGAATTGACGCAATCGTAAATGCCGCTAATGCCCAATTAAGGCCGGGTGGTGGTGTAGCCGGTGCTATTCACCGGATTGCCGGACCAAAACTTTATGAGGAATGTAAGTCGCTGGCACCCATAAAACCCGGGCAGGCTGTTATTACAGGAGCCTATCAATTACCTAACAGGTTTGTAGTACATTGTCTTGGGCCTGTTTATGGACTGAACAAACCTGAGAACCTGTTACTTGCTGAATGCTATATCAATGCATTGAGGATTGCAGATGAAAAAGGCGTTGTTTCCATTGCATTTCCCGCCATCAGTACAGGTATTTTCGGATACCCTGTGAATGAAGCAGCCACCGTTGCATTCCACTCCATCAGGTCGAAACTGGCTCATCTGAATCAAATAAAACTGATCCGGATGGTCCTATGGGATCACCATGATTACGAAATACATCAGAAGGTATTGATAGAAACTGGCCTTGTTTGATTAGTGACCACAATAATTATCACGGTTACAGAATGCTGATAAATTACAACCGAAGATATTTTTTTCAGAAGACGAACCTGAACAGATTCTGTGCAAAATGCACAATGGTGATTGACCCGTCCAATTTTCTTGCCCGGTTGTAATCTGAAATTGCACTTAACCTTTCTCCGGTTTTCAGCCTTGCTTCAGCCCGAAGTAAATAAAAATCAGCAACTTTATCATTGAGTTCAATGGATTTTGTCGCATCAGCAATTGCTCCTTTATAATCCCCGATCATTAGCCTGTTAAAACCTCTGTGATAATATGCCAACTCATTGTTCCCCTCTAACGCTAATGAGTGTTCACAAAGTACTATTGCACCTGTATAGTCTTTATTTTCAGTGGCTTCGATTGCATACCTGAGAAAATCTACCGAAGTTTTTTGGGCCCTGCCAGCGTAAGTAAATAAAGATAAAGCAATAATGATAAGTATGGTCAAAGTTCTTTTTAATCCCATAGAGCTAATAATTTTCATCGTACCATATATAACGAATCAAAAAAATTAAAGTTACATCGAAAGGGGTTATGTTCGAGGTACTAATATATTTAACTATTGATTATCAACGGTATAATAAAAAGACGCATGGGATTTTATGTAATTCCGGAATGTTCATTTTCCACCATGATACTGGTTGGCTTACAATCGTTTCACCTGGCAAAGTAAGATTAGCTGCAATGCAGAGCATTGTCTGATCCTTACAGGTTTGTAAAAGATCCTGCAAAAGCTGTATATTTCTGTAAGGTGTTTCAATAAATATCTGCGTTTGGTCTTTGCGGCAGGCATCTGTTTCAATCTCTCTAATTTTATTGATACGAGCAGGATTTTTGATCGGCAGGTAACCATGAAAAGCAAAATTCTGACCATTAAAACCCGATGCCATAAGCGCCAGTAATAATGAAGAAGGACCGACCAGTGGTACGACTTTGATGTGTAAAGCATGTGCGGTAATGACAACTGATGCACCGGGATCGGCAACACAAGGTGTGCCTGCCTGAGAAATCACACCTGTGTCAGCACCTTTTAGAACTGCTCCAAGCATTCCGTTGATTTCTTCCGGTGCAGTATGTTCATTCAGCAGATGGAATGTTATATCGCGAAAATCTCCGGCATATCCGGCAGCTCTCAAAAAGCGGCGTGCAGAACGTATGTCTTCAACCAAAAAAACATGAATTGACTGAATTACATGAAGTGTCAACGGTGGGAGAATATCAATAAATTTTCCTTCCGCAAGGGGCACAGGAATAAGAAATACAGTTCCGAAATTTTGATTTCTCATTTGTCATCAATGGATTATTCCAGCCATGGTATCTTTTGAAGGTCAATATTTCCCCCACAGAGAATGACCCCGACATTTTTACCTTTCACATTTGTCTTACCATTCAGGATAGTGGCAAGAGTAACTGCTGCCGATGGCTCGATAACCAGCTTCATGCGTTCCCAGATGAGTCTCATCGCTGTGATAATGTCCTCATCCTGTGCCGTAACAATTTCATTTACATATTGTTGGATGATTGGAAATGTCAGACTTCCCAGTGAGGTCAGCAAGCCATCAGCGATGGTAGCGGGTTGTTGAGGGGCGGGAATGATATAACCGGCACGGTATGACAAAAAAGCATCGTTGGCTTTCTCCGGTTCACAAGCAATTACTTCTGTACCGGGAGAAAAATAATGTGCTGAAAGTGCTGTCCCGCTGATCAAACCACCACCACCCACGGGCGCCATGATGATGTCAAGTTTAATACCGGCATCCTCAATCAGTTCTTTCGCTGCAGTAGCCTGGCCGAAAATGATGTTAGTATTATTGTAAGGATGGATTTCTATGGCATTGGTTTCCCATAATACTTGCTGTAATGTTTTTTCACGCGAGGACAGAGTGGGTTCACAAAATGTAATACGACCTCCATATTGCTGAACTGCAGCAATTTTAGGTTTTGCAGAGGTAACCGGCATAACGATATATGCAGGTATTCCGCGTAGTTTGGCTGCAAATGATAGTGCCTGTGCATGATTGCCTGATGAATGAGTCGCAACTCCATGATGTATTTCATCATCATTCAGGGAAAAGACCGCATTACTTGCGCCTCTGATTTTAAAAGAACCTGTCTTTTGAAGATTCTCACACTTAAAAAACAGGTTTCCTCCTGTAAGTTGATTCAGGTTTTGGCATGTAAAAACCGGAGTGCGGTGGATATATGGTCTGATTCTGTCTGCGGTCTCCAGAAGGGATTGCTTGTCCGGTAAATTGCTCATTTCTATAACAGGCGGCTATTTCAGTGAGTCAGCGATGTGGTCGCAGGCTTGTTCTATAAGTTTAAATGCCTGCTCAAAATCTGCAATATCTCCGTAATATGGATCGGGTATAATTTGATTTCTTCCCGGATTGACTGCATTCATCAGATAATCTACTTTCTTTTTGTCGTCCTCTGTGGCAGCCAGAAAGAGCACATCCCTCAAGTTACGCTGATCCATAACATAAATACGGTCATAAGTTTTAAAATCTTCCTTGCTGAACAACCTCATAGAATGATCACTGATATCAATACCATGTCTTCTGGCAATGGCAATAGTGCGGTCGTCAGGACCTTCACCAATATGATATGGCTCAAAGCCAGCAGATTCCACCGTTGCCTCAATGTTCATCTCATGCAGTTTTTTTCTGAGAATCCCTGCAGCAAGCGGAGAACGGCAAATATTCCCCAGGCAAACCATTAAAACTTTTTTCATATTCTGATGATAATTGGATGATGAATGTTAATCAAATACAGGCATTTACAGACTCATTATTGACGAATAACGACTAAAAGCCAATATATTGTTGTGCTTATTGCTGTTTCTTTTTCTCATATTTTGAGCCTGGTATCAATTTCTTCCACATAACTCCTGAATTGCTTATCCGTTTCTATCAAATTACTTATAGTGCGGCATGCATGAAGTACGGTGGCGTGATCCTTGTTACCACAGCGAAGTCCAATATTTGAAAGTGAGGCTTTGGTATGTTTTTTTGCGAAAAACATTGCCAGTTGCCTGGCCTGCACAATCTCACGCTTGCGGGTTTTTGAGTTGATTGCGTCCAGGGGAATATTAAAAAATTCACAAACCAGTTTTTGTATTGTTTCAATAGAAATCTCTCTGGCAGTGCTTTTTACAAATTTATCAATGATCTGCCTTGCCAGTTCAATGGTAATATCCTTCTTGTTTAAGGATGATTGCGCAATCAATGAAATCAGGGCGCCTTCCAGTTCGCGTATATTTGTAGTAATGTTTTTCGCGATGTAGTGAACAACTTCCTGGGGCATGACAATTCCATCATTATATAACCGTTTTTGTAAAATAGCCACACGGGTTTCATAGTTTGGGACCTGCAGGTCGGCTGTCAGACCCCATTTAAATCTGCTCAGCAGCCGGGTTTCAATTTCTTTTAACTCAACCGGAGGCTTATCCGATGTTATAATGATCTGTTTCGACTTTTGATGCAAGTAATTGAATATATGAAAGAAAATATCCTGTGTCTTGATTTTTCCGGCCAGAAACTGGATATCATCAAGAATCAGAACATCCATCATCTGATAAAAGTGTAC
The DNA here is from genome assembly GCA_964419945.1 of uncultured Bacteroidales bacterium. Classification (GTDB taxonomy): domain Bacteria; phylum Bacteroidota; class Bacteroidia; order Bacteroidales; family JAAYJT01; genus JAAYJT01. The sequence continues at coordinate 7,986 of CAYQRU010000110.1, forward strand.
AAAATCATTCTGGTTACCATTCATAGTAGCATCAATAAACTGTTGTACAAATTGCTCGGTTGAAAGGTAGAGAACAGTCTTATCAGGGAAATTATTCTTCACTTGTATGCCAATGGCGTGTGCCAGGTGAGTTTTACCCAATCCCACATTACTGTAAATAAACATTGGGTTGAAAGATGTCTTGCCCGGATTGGAGGCAACGGCATAACCAGCTGCACGGGCAAGGCGGTTGCAGTCACCCTCAACAAAGTTCTCGAAACATAAGGAATCAACGAGTTGTGAATGTACCTTCACCTTACGAAGGCCGGGGATAATGAATGGATTAGGAATTTCTTTCGTGGTTCCGCGGTTGATGTCAAGAGGTATTGAAACCGGATCATTACCTGTAGACTGCTTATGACTTGAAGGCATCTTAATAGTATAGGACGGTGAATTGTTAGGGCTGTTTTCCATCACAATACTGTATTCCAGCCTGCCTTTAGCACCCAGTTCTTTTTTGATGGTTTTTTTCAGGAGATTGATATAATGCTCTTCAAGCCATTCATAAAAAAACTGGCTGGGAACTTCAATAGTCAACACATTTTCTTCAAGCCTGATGGGTTTGATGGGAAGGAACCATGTCTTGAAGCTTTGATGGCTAATGTTGTCTTTGATAACGTTAAGACATGCATCCCAGACTAAAATGTGATCTGAATTCATGATGATACACTACCTAATAAGTTCTTTTTTAATATCTTGCTGTTTATTTGGAATGGCCAGAAAGAAATATTTTCATTATTTAATGAAGACCCGTGGTGCTTCGCTGATTTTTCAACAAAGGTGCAGCATAAATAGTTAATAAAAAAATTTTTTTTCTATTGACTTTGTACTTTTTTCTTCGTATATGAGCGCCAACCTAATATCGTGTTTAGCTTTATTTATTCAGTTCTTAAGTGCCTGATTGAAACATTGTTGATTAGAGCAATCTGCCTGAAGGTATTTTCAGAACGTTTTTTACGTACTGTAAAAATTAATCTGCATTTATCAGAATAGTCACTTTTTAACACAAGAAGACTATTCTCTTTGATGACCCTCATAACTTCACTGGTTTCTCCGTAATCAAACATTACCTCATAGACTTCATTCACTGTTTTGTCAACAATAACAGACGATGCAAGAGCCTGACGTGCAGCAGTTTTATATGCGTTGATCAATCCGCTCACACCCAGTTTTATTCCCCCGAAATAACGAATAACAACAATAACGACATTTGTCAGACCAAAACTGAGTATCTGCCCGAAAATTGGTCTTCCTGCTGTTCCGGATGGTTCGCCATCATCATTCATACGCTGCGATTCACGTGCAGGTCCAACTGCCCATGCAAAACAGTGGTGACGTGCATCATAATACTGCCGGCGATATTTTTCAAGCACGTTTTTTGCTTCTGTTTCGTTGATCACAGGCTCAGCAAAAGCCATGAATTTACTGCCTTTCTCCTTGTATACACCTTCTGAAGGCGCCTTTATCGTTTTATATGTATCGTCGAAAAGCATACTTAGCCAATAAAGGTTTTAAGTGATGTAACAATTTTCTGAATTTGTTTATTGCTTAACGGATGCCTGAAGGGATTGTCAATCAAGGCGCTCCTGTGCTCTTCAAGTATTGAATACCAATCTCCAGGTCGCTTCAAATCATTTGATTTCCTTGGAATTATGTGTAGATGAACATGTGCAACACTTTGGCCGGCAGCCTCCGATTCCTGCAGCGACCAGTCAAAACCTTCAGCATTAAAAAAAGTTATCAACAGTTTCGTGACCCTTTGCGAAAAGGTGAAAAACTCTTCAATTTCGTCTTTGCTGAAATCGTAAATTGACTCCACATGTTTTTTAGGGATTACCATCGAATGCCCCGGAAGAATTGGTGCGATGTTATACACTGCCAGCATTCCGGAGGTTTCCTTAAACACATGGTCACTGATCAGAGGCGAACAAAATGGACAATCGTGGTTCATGGCTTTCTTTTTTAACAAATAGACTTGATACCAGGCTGCAGTATCTGTTTTATCGTTTGAAAAGTAAATCAAAATCTTTTGATCTTCCCCGGATATACCACGAGTGAGGTACAACCTTCCACTGAGTTTCATGTGTATTTAACGGAAAGGGATGAGATTGAAGCCAATTTGTGATCATTGACCTCAAATCCTGGCCTGATGTCCAGGTAATACGGCTGGCCAGTTCTTCCTGAGAAATTCCTGCTCCCTGAATTAGATGCCCTCCTCCCCCACTGCCCCGGTAAGAGTTAATTGCCACAGAATAAAGGGTATCCAGGTTGAAGCTGCTGCCATTGACCAGTGATTGAATGTTGATCCTATTACCAGTTGGTTTTGAAACATCAACCGTATAAATAATGCCGGCAGCAGATTCAAAATTATAAAATGGGGTAGCTGTTTGGGGTTGTCCATATGCATTAAAAATAATCTCACCTTTCTCATCCTTAACAAAGTTCAGGAGATGGTCGTCAGCTACCGACATTTGGTTCATCCATCTTCCATAACTGTACTCAAGTGCATCCAGGATTTCCTTTCCACTTAAGTTCATTGTATAAAGTTGATTCTCAAAACGGTATAGCTTAAACATCTCTTTCCTTTGGATTACACCAGCCGGGATAACGGCATTAAAAGTCAGAGGTGCACTGAAGGAAATTCCGGCACCGGTAATATGAAGCTGAATATGATGAATCAGGTTCACAAACTCCGCACTCCCAAACAGTGCATCCCTGCTGAACAAGGTATCATGCAATGTCGCCACCGGCTGGCTGAGATATTCTTTTACGGGTTCATTAAATAGCGAAAACTTCTCCACAAATTCAGCATTTGCAGGCAATTTGGTGACATCCAACACACTACCTTTCAACTCTTTGCTCATCATTCGGTTAGTATCGCAAATAATTATCCTGATTTCAGCCATAGCAATATTCCGTGCATTACTACCCCCACCAATAACGAGCGTGATTTTCCCGTCAGGTGAGACTACCGTATCGTTCCATCGTTGGTGATCGTGTCCGCTGAAGACAACATCAAAGCCGGGAATTCTCCGGGCTATTGCCCTGGATGCATCTTCCAGCATATAAGGTATTCCGGATGGAAAATCAATACGTGGAGCACCTGAGTGAAACAAACCTATCAGAATATCAGGATCATACTTTTCTTTGATACGTCCAACCCACTCTTCAGCAGTATGTACCATATCTTCGAAGATCAAACCACTCCATAATTCCTCAGGCAGCCATTGAGGAATCGCTGGTGTGCAGAGCCCCAGGACAGCAACTTTCAGATTGTTTCTTGTAAGAATTGTGTAGGGTTGAAAATATGGGATTCCGTTTGTTTCATTGACTATATTTGCACCCATCCATGGAAAAGCAAACTGCCGGTTCAGTTTGTCGTAAACGACATGCCCGGCTTCAATATCGTGATTACCTATAGTGGCAGCATCATATTTCATAAAATTCATGATCTGAGCCAGGGGATGTGTGCCGGCAGTGTCAACAAAATTGTAATAGTATATTAAAGGATCGCCCTGAAGAAGATCACCATTATCCAGCAGAATCAGTTCCTGGTTTGCAACTGCACGTTCTGATACTACCAATGAATACACCTGGGCAAGTGAATTTGAGCGGTCCCGGTTTTCAAGCAGGTCGTAAGGAAGGAAGGAACCATGAAGATCGGTGGTAGTGATCACTTTAAGGAATGTGGTATCCTGGGAATAAAGATATGTATTAATATTTATTATAATGCTTATAATCAGTACTATACTATACTTTTTGTCTGCCATAACAAGGATTCATTTACGCTTCAAAGGTATGAAACCGTGGTGATTTTCTAACGAAAATTATTAATTTTGAGCCATGTCATTAATATTA
>CAYQRU010000111.1:0-11802 GCA_964419945.1 uncultured Bacteroidales bacterium
GTATGAAAAGATTTTTTGAAGCAAGAATAGCCGGCAAGCGATTGATAATTCTTGGCTTGGGTACTGAGGGAAAATCAACTTACAAACTGTTGCGCAAACTTTTTCCGCACCAGGTTATTGCACTTGCCGACCGTCGTGAAGATCTGGTTTATCAGGAAGAATTCGTACACCCTGACAACATATTACACTTTGGAGCTGATTATCTCGAACATCTCGATACTTTTGATATCATTATCAAAAGCCCGGGAATTGCTAAGAATATTCTTCCTGCAGGGTTGCCTGAGGAAAGAATTACCTCTCAAACAGGACTTTTTCTCGAATTATACCGTGATCAAACAATAGGCATTACAGGTACCAAAGGAAAAAGCACCACAGCCAGCCTAACTCATCACCTTCTGAGTGCTGCAGGGTATCATACTATACTCATCGGAAATATAGGTTTGCCACCATTCGATATACTTGATCAGATAAGGCATGACACATTGATAGTTTTTGAACTATCATCTCATCAGTTGGAAGATGTACATTTTTCGCCTCGAATCTCAGTATTGCTGAATATTTATCAGGAGCACCTGGATCATTATGTTGATTTCAGGGCTTACCAGTTAGCGAAGTATAATATTATGAAATGGCAAATGCCAGACGATTTTTCAATATACTTCGGCGGTGATGGTTTGATTAATACCCTGGTCAGGGAATTTGCTCCGGTTTCTCAATTGATTCCTTTTGGATTTGATGCCAGGCCTGGTTTTCAAACTTATCTGAAGGACAAACAGGTGGTATTGAAGAAACCGGGAGAGGAAACAAGAATATGCAATCTGTCTGGATTGAAATTTTTACCTGGTAAGCACAATCAATTAAACCTGATGGCAGCGCTCTCGGCCTGTGTGGCTGCCGGAGCAAAGGTTTCAGATTTTTGCAGTACGATTAACACATTTAAAGGATTACAGCACCGGTTGGAGTTTATTGGTTGTTTTGAAGGTAAAAAATTTTATAACGATTCAATCGCAACCATTCCGGAAGCTGTCATTTATGCTGTTGAAACCATTAAGGATGTTGATACTTTGATTCTTGGAGGTTACGATCGTGGAGTTGATTACTCGAAACTCATCGAATATTTGGGTAATTCTTCCATTACCAATTTTTTCTTTACAGGCAATGCAGGCAAACGTCTGAAGACCGGACTGGAATCTTCTTTTGCCGGGAAGCATTATTACCATTGGTACAAGGATTTTGATGAAATGGTTAAAGAAGCCATTGTGACCACACCAGAAAATCATTCCTGCCTTTTATCGCCGGCTGCAGCAAGTTATGATCAGTTCATGAACTTTGAACACCGTGGAAACCGTTTTAAAGAATTGATCTGTAACTGGTTCAAAGAATCTGCAAAATAGAATTAAAAGACCACCTGCCATCAATAAGGGAGTGACTATGCAGTTTCCTTTGATCACACAAAAAATCAGTTGGATCAGGCCAACATCAATAAGGAGAGTGTTATATTTAAGTTATTCAGCAAATTATGTAAGAAAACCGTTAATTTGTTTTTTCAGATTCTAACGACTTCTCTTCTTTTTTTTCTTTCGGCTTTGCAGCAGCTTTTTTTCTGACTGTTTTCTTTTCTTTTTCTTCGGAAATCTTTACTTCTTTTACGGCCTCGACAACTGGCAGAGCTTCAGTTTCTACTGGTGCTGTTGGTTTGATTTCAGGTTGTTTAATTAATGTGGAATTGATTTCCGGGGGTGCTGCAGCAGGCTTCTGAGCTGCACTCTTCTTGCCTTTTTTATTATTTTTTTTGCGCCTAACGCCATAAGAACCGGTTACAATTTTGCCTCTGCGTGTTTTTTTATCTCCTTTGCCCATAAGTTTTAATATTTTGTCAATAAAATGATTTCAGCCGTAAAATTATAAAGTTTTTTGTTTTTGAACCTGTTTTGCAGAAAGTATTTCTGACTTTTGAGTTTGTCATGCAGTTTTCTTACGACAATCAGCTTAAGACTTTCAGAGTGTAGCCTCCAGGAAACGCCTTTCAATTAATTGAGAATTCCTGACTGTTTGACGCGACCAATGTAGTTTGATTTCTGTCTCTTCCTCTGGTTCCAAATGCCAGAGGCATGACATTTTCCTCATTTTTTCTGAAAGATGATACAGGCATAAAGCAGCTGAAACCGAAATATTAAAGCTTTCTGTAAAGCCGTACATTGGAATTTTTACAAAAGCATCGCTCATCGCCAGCGCATTTGCAGAAAGTCCATGCATTTCGGTTCCAAAAACGAGTGCTGTCTTTTGATCCAGGGGCAGTTCATTGATCAGGTATCCCTCATTATGCGGAGAGGTGGCAACAATGCGGTACCCCCTTTCTTTCAAATGCATAAGACACGTGCATGTATTGTTTTCAACAGAATTGTATCTGTACAGGTTAAGCCATTTGCTGGCTCCCAGAGCAACATCCGGATTGACTTCATATTTGTTATTATTTTCAATGATATGTACATCCTGGATACCAAAACAATCACACGAACGCAGAACAGCACTTGCGTTGTGAGGCTGGAATATATCCTCAAGAACGATAGTAAGATAACGGGTACGATGCCTTATTACCTCCTCAAATTTCTTTTTCTTGTTCTCCGAGACAAATCCCAACAAATGATCAAGCAATGGAATTTTATTCATAACATACTAAATATAAGCTTTTTATGCATACGATCCAGAGTGCATCAAAATTAATGGTTTTTTGTTGAATCCTGGTTATTAACGTGAACTGGCATAACCAAATGTGCATTTTTAAGAATTAATTGTACCTGCTATTTTTGAGGAAACAAAAAATAATCTATTTTTGCACGCTAATTTATAAAACGGTCATGGCTAAGAAGAAAGATAAAACAGAAGAAAACATTACAGCAGTTGAAGAAGCACTCAGCAGATCAGAACTTTTTATTGAAAATAATCAGAAAATACTCACTATTATTGTAGGAGTTATTGTTGTGGTGGTGCTTGCATTATTTGGAATCAAAAAGTTTTACATTGATCCTCAGGAAAAAGAAGCAAAGTCACTGATTTTTAAAGCAGAACAATATTTTGCAAAGGATTCTTTGAACCTGGCTCTCGAAGGTGATGGAAATTATCCTGGTTTTTTAGAGATTATCAGTGACTACCGCTGGACAAAAACCGGCAGGTTATCTCATTATTATGCAGGAATTATTTACCTGAAACAGGGAGAGCATGAAGAAGCACTCAGGCATCTGAAGCGATTCCGTAGCAGTGATTATATGGTAAATAATATGGCTAAGGCTGCAATTGGTGATGTATATCTCGAGCTTGGCAATGCCGGAAAGGCAGTATCATATTATCTGAAAGCGGCCAGCACCAATACCAACGATCTGACTACACCCGGGTTTTTGATGAAAGCTGCACAAACTTATGAACACATGGGTGAATGGAAGAAGGCAGCTGGAATTTATGAAAGAATTAAAAAGGAACATTTCCAAAGCCAGGAAGGTCGTGACATTGAAAAATATATTGCCCATGCAGAAGCGATGGCTAAATAATAATGACCATTAATCAAAATATTGTCAAACCTGTCGCAAGCGGCAGGTTTTTTTATCTCATGTCATGATTAAAACACGCGAAAAATTTCGTATTGTTTTTATGGGAACGCCGCTGTTTGCTGTGCGAACCCTTGAAATACTGCTCCAGGCGGGATATGATATTGCAGCAGTAGTTACATCACCCGACCGACATGCTGGCCGTGGTTTGAAATCCAAATCGTCAGATATTAAATTGTTTGCCGAAAAAAAATGCCTCAGGATATTTCAACCGGATTCACTCAAAAATGAGGATTTTATCAGAGAACTTGTCCGGCTTCAGGCCGACCTTTTTGTGGTAGTTGCATTTAGGGTACTTCCGGCTGCGGTATGGAAAATTCCACCTTTGGGAACAGTCAACCTGCATGCTTCCCTGCTGCCTCAATACCGTGGTGCGGCACCAATAAACTGGGTTATCATCAATGGTGAACAAAAAACAGGGGTCACCACATTCTTAATTGATCATGAGATTGATACCGGTAAATTGCTGTTACAGGAAGAAATATTGATTGAACCTGATGAAACTGCCGGTGAATTACATGAGCGACTCAAGGAAAAAGGCGCCCAACTCATGTTAAAAACTGCTGATGCATTGAGGAGCAATCATATCATCCCAACGGATCAGCATGCATATATCCTAAAAAATGAAAAACTTCAGAGAGCACCAAAGATCTTCAGGGAGGATTGCCGTATCAACTGGCATTTCAGCGCTTCAGATATTTACAACCTCATCAGAGGTTTAAGCCCTTATCCTGCTGCATACACTATGCTTGAATCAGAGAGCGGAATTGAACAACATTTGAAAATTTTTCGTGCAAAACTTATTGATAAATCTGAAAAAGAAATCCCGGGAACCATACGGATAGATAGTAAAAGAATAATGTATGTATCCGCTGGTAATGGATGGCTGGAATTATTGGAAATTCAACTTGAAGGAAAAGCACGGATGCACGTTTACGATTTCCTGAATGGTATCAGAAATATTGATACATTAAAATTCGTTTAAGTCCCTGATAAGCTGCGTCTGTTAAGGATTTGAATGAAAAACCGTGCGAAAGCGGGGCTTTTTATCAACAAATGCACGTTTTTATTAACATTTTCGCAGGTTTTAGATGATTTCCAGTTGATTTTTGCAATAAATGACTTAAATTTGCAGTTGCTATTTTGTTAAGGGTTCTTTAAGTATTAACCAAATTTTTATGAAACATGAACAAAGCAGAATTAATTGATGCTATTGCAGCCGAAGCCGGCCTGACCAAAGTTGACTCCAAGAAAGCCCTCGAAGCATTCATTAAAGCAACCAGTCATGCACTCGCTAAAGGCGATCGGGTTGCTCTCGTCGGATTTGGTTCCTTCTCGGTAGCTAAGAGAGCTGCCAGAAAAGGACGCAATCCCCAGACTGGTAAAGAAATTAACATTAAAGCTAAGTCGGTAGTAAAATTTAAAGCTGGAGCAGAATTGGCAGGTGCTGTTTAGCTATGTTTTTTTCGACATTTAGCAAAAGCCTCCCCCGTGGAGGCTTTTCTATTTTTGCCTGCGGTAATCGCGAATCTTTACCATAGCAGGGCAAATGGCATCTTATTTTTAAATTTGCACCCAAAATCTAAAAAAATGGACAATATTTTTCAGAAAATACATGAATCTGCTTTGTCGTACAGGGATTATACAGCAGAAAATCTTGCCAGGTTGGTAAGGATTAAATCACTGAGTTCCAAAGAGATGGAAGTACAACATGAATTAAGACGACAAATGGAAGAAGCTGGTTTTGATGAAGTTTGGATTGATGGTCTTGGAAACGTAATCGGACGCATTGGCAGCGGAAAGAGAATACTCGCAATTGATGGGCATATGGACACAGTTGACCTTGGACGTCCAGAGAATTGGGATTTTGATCCTCTCGGTGGAGAAATTAAAAATGGATTTGTGCATGGCAGGGGCTCAGTTGACCAGAAAGGGGGCCCGGCTGCATTTGTCACATCCGGAAGAATTCTGAAAGAACTTGGTTTCGAAAGAGACCTTACCATTTATTTCGTTGGGAGTGTGATGGAAGAAGATTGCGACGGCCTCTGCTGGAAATATATCGTTGAAGAAAATGGAATCAGACCTGATTATGTGATCAGCACTGAACCAACCAACCTGGGAATCTATCGCGGTCAACGTGGACGTATGGAAATCCATGTTCATTTTTATGGCATTTCATCGCATGGGTCGGCTCCTGAAAGAGGCAAAAACGCCATTTATATGGCCTCAAAAACGGCAGTTGAAATTGAAAAACTGAATGAAAGATTAAGAAACGACGATTTTCTGGGCAAAGGAAGTATCACCATATCTGAAATAATTTCAGGTAGCCCTTCACTTTGTGCAGTTGCCGATTATGCCCGCCTTCATCTCGATAGAAGGCTTACATGGGGCGAAACCAGGCATTCGGCCATGAAGGAAATTGAAGAACTGATTCACGGAATGAATGCAAAAGCAGAACTGCTATACTATGAAGAAACAGCATATACCGGTTTAAAATATGGAATGGAAAAGTACTATCCTACCTGGAAAATACCTGAAGATCATGAAATTGTGTTCACAGCAGTGCAGGCATTCAGGAAATTGTTTCAGGCAGAGCCAAGAGTAGATAAATGGACATTTTCAACAAACGGAGTAACAATTAATGGAGTTTATGGAATTCCTGTGATTGGATTTGGGCCAGGAAACGAGGTAATGGCTCATGCTCCCAATGAAAAGGTACCTATCGGAGATCTTGTTGCAGCATCGGCATTTTATGCTGCTTTTGCCTTTATCATATAGATGGTACTGCTGTGCAGCTTAGTTACAATCTGCTTCTACTTATTATGCACAACAAAATCAATATATCATTTGTAATTTCATTTTCGGGATGAATGGTAAAAGATGATCTAGTAAATGTTTCGATTTGAATACTCAACACATTAATTGACAGTAAAATGAGCATCCAGATTAATATTCAAACAATTGAGAAGTTAAAAAGCAACCTGTATGGCAAAGATTTCCTTTTAACCTGGGAAAAAAGTGATTCCGATCTTCGGATGATCCTTGAACTTGCTGACCTGCTTAAAATGATGCGTTACAGGAATATTTCCCCGCGAATCTTCGATTCAGGGCTTGCTATTTCTATTTTTCGCGACAAATCAACCCGCACACGTTTCTCATTTGCTTCTGCATCCAACCTGCTTGGCCTGGCAGTACAAGATATGGATGAAGAAAAATCACAGATTTCTCATGGTGAAACTGTGAGGGAAACTGCACAGATGATTTCATTTCTTAGTGATTTCATCGGAATACGTGATGACATGTATTTGGGCGAAGGCAACAGGTATATGCGTGAAGTAGCTGCCTCTCTTGATGAAGGTTACGAGAAAGGAGTGCTTCCTCTTCGACCCGGAATTGTAAATCTGCAATGTGATATGGACCATCCAACACAAAGCATGGCTGATCTTTTATTCCTGAAAAATCATTTTGGGTCGCTTGAAAATCTGAAAGGTAAGAAAATGGTTATGAGTTGGGCATACTCACCAAGTTATGGCAAACCTCTTTCAGTCCCGCAGGGGATTATTGCACTGATGACCCGTTTTGGGATGAATGTAGAGCTTGCATATCCCGAAGGATATAGCCTTATTCCTGAGATTGTAGATCTTGCATCAGCTTATGCTTTCAGGTATGGTGGTAGCTTTAAAGTAGCGCATTCAATGAAAGATGCCTTCAGAGATGCTGATATTGTGTATCCCAAGAGTTGGGCTCCGTTTCATGTGATGCAGCAACGCACTAAATTGCTCCAGGCTTCCGATAAATCTGCATTGAAGGAACTTGAACGGGAATGCCTTGCTCATAATTCCAAATATCAGGATTGGGAATGCAATCGCGAAATGATGCAACTCACACGGAATGGAGAAGCGCTTTACATGCATTGCCTGCCTGCTGATATCTCTGAGGTGTCGTGTGAGCATGGCGAGGTGAGTGCTGAAGTTTTTGAAAAATACCGCATTTTCACATATAAAGAGGCTGGTTTTAAACCATACATCATCGCAGCCATGATGTTGGCCAACCGTTTTGAAGACCCTGCCGGGGTTATAATGAAGATGATCAGCAGGAATATACCACGTCAAGTCATCTGAGCTTTACAAAAGTCAAAACCAGTGGCAATATTGCCGGCAAATGGTTAATTTAATCATTCATACCAGAATGAATGATGTTCAATGTCCAAATAAATTACACCCAGGCTTGAAAGGGATAATTACCAGTAAGACAATTACAGGATTCATAGCAGTATCAATATGAGTAGCTTTATGTTTTTTATAATCGGACCGGAATGCAGATATATTACCATAGTTGGGATTATTGCATTTCTTTTAATACCTTCCTGCGACAGAAATGTGAATAAGCAAGAATTTGCTGGATTAAGATGGCTTGAAGGAAACTGGAAAAGCATTGAAGAATCACAGTTTTATGAATCATGGGAAATGAAAAACGGCAACGTAATGGAAGGCTTTGGTTGTGCGATGAAAAACGGTGATACGTTGATGAGCGAATCTCTCAGGATTTCTGAAAGTGATAGCGGTATATTTTATTCCGCCGTTGTAAGCGATCAAAATGACAGGCTTCCCGTTCATTTTAAACTCATTCACCATTTCGGTGATTCTCTTGTTTTTTCAAATCCCACGCATGATTTTCCCAGGATTATTGTCTATAAGCGGATTGCAGCAGACAGTCTTATGGTATATGTACGCGATGGCTTGGGAAGCCTTTCAAAAGGATTTACTTTGCATATGGTAAAATCGAAAAGTACTGAAAATGAAAACATCAACCCCTGAATACAAGCTGGGAATTGCACTGAGTGGTGGAGGTGCGAGGGGAATTGCCCACCTTGGGGTGCTTGAGAGCTTACGAAGGCATAAGATTGAGCCTGATGTAATTTCAGGCGCAAGCATGGGTGCTATTGTCGGTTGTTTTTATGCAGCCGGATACAATCCGGAATACATCCTCGAAGAAGTAAAAAAGGAAAAACTTACAAAATTTTTAAAATGGGGCCTTCCCGGTGATGGATTTCTCGATCTTGAATACATGGAAGAATTGCTCGCTGGTCACATTGAAAAGAACGATTTCAGCTCTTTAAAAAAACCACTCTTTATATCAGTAACGAATCTGAACACCGGCAGGAATGAAATAATCAGCAAAGGTCCATTGTTTGAATACATTATTGCATCGGCTTCTATCCCAATACTTTTTAAACCGAGGATCATCAACCAGCAAACCTATGTTGACGGAGGTTTGCTCAACAATATGCCTGCAACAGCTATCAGGAAAATATGTAAAAAAGTAATAGGTGTCACTATTAATCATTGTGGTCCGGTAAAAACAGTAAATGGCATGAAAGAAATTGCCGAGCGCTGTCTGAGGCTCGGAATTGAAAGTAATGTCAAGGAGAATCTGGCGGTATGCGACCTTGTCATTCAGCCTGAAAATATTCAGAGTTTTAATACTTTCGATTTCCGTAAAGCAGACGAGATTTTCCGGATCGGTTTCGAATTTACAGAAGAAATGATTACCCGGATTATTGATATGATGAGGGCTGTTTAAGGCTTGATTTTCAGATCAATAAGAAATTTTATCGTATCAATGCCATCTGCGTTATCGCCCAGACCGGGTTGCTGGGTTTTGCCAAAACCAATGGTGGGAAAAGGAATCCCAGGCAAACTTACAATACATTGAACCTGATCCATCTGTCTTTTTATTTTTAAACCTAGATCATCAGGACTTTCATAAAATTCATAGTGCAGGGTGGCAGGCTGTGATGAGATGCCTACAGAATTCAGTAAAAGTATAAAACCGTTATCAATTATGTTTTTCCCCTGCATGGTAGCTATGGCTTTCTGGTGTTGATAATTATTCATGAAAGGCTTATGAGAAGTTACATAAACTGCTGATTCAAATGCTTTGAGAAGTTTTTTGAAACTATATCCGGTTGGCAGGTATAGTTTTGATACATTGCGGCATCCCAATCCAAAATGCATAAACACATCTTTTGTCAGACCCCGCAGTTGCCAAGCAGTTTCTTTACCCGTCAAAACAGCGATTCCGTTACGATTCTGCCTGAAAATGTGTGGCATAGTACCGTAATGATATTCAAAATATCTGGCTGTATTGTTGCTTCCTGTAGCTATAACCGCATCAACATTTTTGGGAATCTCAGCGTGGAAAGAAATTTTATTTTCTAATCCTTTTTCAAAATAAATCAGAATTTTAGCAAAACATGGCAGCAGAAAAGGATCCTCAGACGACAACTTTCCTGAAAAATGATAACCAGTAACCAATACTGATAAAAAGTCATGAAAACCAACGGCAGGAATATTTCCGGCCATGATTACACCTATACTGCTGTCACTTTTTTCTGTAAGCAAATGGAAACTGTAATTTCTGAGCCAGGCATTGAGGTCATTGACAACCAGCATGTTTTCTATTGAATGCAGAGCCTGAATAAGATGATCCGAGATGTACCAGGGATTGTTTATCAATGTTTTCTGTACAGCGTCGTGCAGCAGTTGGCTAAAATCATTGAAGACCGCATTTTTAGTACCCGAAAAATGAATCCGCACATATTCCCTGATGACTTTTCCCAACAGGGCAAAAGCCTGAATCTGCTTCTGAAGATCTGACATGGCTCTTGGTCCTTTCGTTTAATTGCAAAATTACTCATCCTGATAGAATTATCAGAATTTTTTGAAAATGCGTAGATATTTATCGCGAATTCCTGCTGCTTTTTAATTTTTTGGTATTGCCTGGTAAGCATGACAAAGCATTGAAGATGTTATATGTTATAACTCTATAGATGAATATGTTAATATGAAATATGTAAGTGTTTGCAATCTGCCGTTTAGGTTGATGGATTTCAAAATAGTGCTGATTAAAGAATATTTACTATCTTGCGCCCGTTTGTTGAAGGCTTTTTTTTTATACATCGGGAATTTTCATTATTATTATCAGCTTCATTTTATGACTTTTACAGCGGATCAAATTGCCAAATTACTTAACGGAATAATCGAAGGCAATCCAGATGTCAGTGTGCATAAATTAGCCAAGATTGAATCCGGAGAACCAGGTTCACTGACATTCCTGGCTAATCCAGTGTATACTCCATATATTTATTCAACCAACGCAAGCATTGTGGTTGTCAACAAAAGCTTCATTCCTGAACAACCACTGAGGAGTACCCTGATCAGGGTTGACAATGCATATGATGCATTTGCCAAATTATTAGAAATGTATAATCAGATTAAATTCAATCAAAGTGGGATATCTTCAAATTCTTCTATTTCAAAATCCTCTGTCCTGGGTCAGGATATTTATGTTGGCGATTATGCTGTGATCAGTGATAATGCAGTGATTGGCAACAGAGTAAAAATATTTCCACAGGTTTATATCGGAAGCAATGTTACAATTGGTGACGATACCATTTTATATCCCGGTGTAAAGATATATAGCGATTGTGTGATTGGTAAATCGTGTGTAATTCATGCCGGTGTGGTGATTGGAGGAGATGGTTTTGGATTTGCACCCCAGGAAGATCAGAATTACAGAAAAGTTGCACAGATTGGAAATGTGGTGATCGAGGATCATGTGGAAATTGGATCCAACACAACTATTGACCGTGCTACTTTAGGTTCCACTATTATCAGAAGGGGAGTGAAGCTTGATAATCTTATTCAGGTTGCCCATAATGTTGAAATTGGTGAAAATACTGTTATTGCCGCGCAATCTGGTATTTCGGGAAGTACAAAGATCGGGAAAAACTGTATGTTTGGTGGTCAGGTAGGCATTGCGGGACATATTATAATTGCTGATAATGTTAAAGTAGGAGCACAATCAGGAATTTCCTCAAGCATTCGTAAATCTGGTCAGATCGTTATTGGTTCACCTGCTATTGAAGCTTCAATATTCAGAAGATCAGTTGTTTATTTTAAGAACCTGCATCAACTTGCGGAAGACATTCAGAAATTGAAGAAGAAGGTTTTTGGGCAGGAATAGGAATTTTATTTTATTGATCATTCCCATAAATAACCAGCATCTTACTTTCTTTGCTTTTCCCTGTAATTTCGTTGCTCCATATTTTTGGTCTTTGAAAGTTATTTTGGTTCAGCCGGTGCATGAAATCCTTTCTTTATGATTCCTCTGTATTAATATTGAGGAGTCAAAAATT
>CAYQRU010000112.1:0-11621 GCA_964419945.1 uncultured Bacteroidales bacterium
GAAAACTATGCGAAACAATAAACCATATGCTGGCAGAACAAAATATAAATGGCCATGCTGAAACCCATCCATCACCAGACTACCTTCTGAAAAATATTTGCGAGGGTATCATAGCCACTTCCGATTCTGCAATTATTGATGCCACTGCGCTTCCTGTAGTTGATCTGCCGGGACAGGTACTTGAATTTCATTATCATCCTGACTTTATTGATCTAAGCGATTTCAATCCGGGAGGTTAAACATATATCATCGTTCATGTTTGCCTGCACAAAGAATATTGTATCTTTGCACCACGTTCTCAATATAGGGGTGCCCCATTATAACGGGCTGAGATCAAACCCATTGAACCTGATCCGGGTAATGCCGGCGAAGGGACGGGTCTAAACTTTTGTCACAGCGGCTTATTGCCTCTGTATGCCGCTTAAAGTTTAACCGGAAAATTAAAAAAATGATCAAAAAAATGCTAGTAATTGTCTTGTATATGGGACTGCCAATGCTCATATCCGGACAAAACGTTATCAAAGGTAAAATTACCGATGCTGCCAGTGGTATGCCGCTTGCAGGCGCGAATGTATTCTTGAAGAATACCTCAAAAGGAATTTACAGCGATGCCGGAGGTTACTACACCCTGGAAAAACTGCCCGGCGGTAATTATGAAATTGCTGTTTCATTCATTGGCTATCACACTGTTGAAAAAAGAGTAAATCTTGATTCAGATCTGACACTCAATTTTAGCTTAAGCCGCAGTGCTATAATGACCGATGAAATAGTCGTGAAAGCAACACGCGCTGGTTTGGACACACCTGCCACTTATACCAACCTGAACCGGCTCGACCTCAATCCCTCTAACCTCGGGCAAGACCTTCCTTTCATGCTCAACCTGACTCCTTCGTTGATCACAAGCTCAGATGCAGGGGCAGGAATAGGATATACATGGATGAATATCCGGGGAAGCGATTACACACGGATCAATGTTACTATGAACGGAATTCCTCTGAACGATGCCGAATCACATGGAGTGTGGTGGGTAAATATGCCTGACATTGTATCCTCTACCGATAATATACAGATTCAGAGGGGATTAGGTTTAAGCACCCATGGTGCAGGAGCATTTGGCGCCACCATCAGCCTGCAAACCATCACACTCAGAGATAAAGCCTATGCTGAAATCGGATCAACACTCGGATCCTATAACACCCTGAAAAATTCATTTGGCTTTGGCACAGGGCTGATTCGTGAGCAATGGGTTTTTGACGGACGGGCAACACGTATTGCTTCCGACGGTTATATTGACAGGGCATCATCAGAATTAACATCGTATTATTTTTCAGGTGCTTATTATGGTAAAAACACAGCAGTCAGGTTTATTACCTTCTCTGGCGCCGAAAAAACTTATCAGGCATGGAGTGGCGTACCAGGCGATTCCCTGGCAACAAACCGGAGGTTTAATCCAGCAGGACTTTACTATGATGAACAGGGAAACCTGAAATACTATGATAACGAAACAGACAACTACCGCCAGGATCATTTTCAGGTACACTTCACACAGTCACTTTCAAACCAGTTTAATATGAATATTTCGGGTCATTATACGCCTGGAAAAGGATATTACGAGCAATATAAATCCAATCAGAAATTCAGTTCTTATCAACTGCCAGACATAATTGTTGGTAATGAACTGATTACAGATAGCGATCTGATCAGGCGACGCTGGCTTGATAATGATTTTTATGGATTTACTTATTCACTGAATTATATGCCTGAAATTTGTCTGAAGCTAACCCTTGGAGGAGGCTATCATATATATGAAGGACAGCACTTTGGAGAAATCATCTGGGCGGAGTATGCACTTAATGCGAATATCAGGAAGCGCTATTATGATAATGACGCTCAGAAAAAAGACTTCAACTCATTTATAAAAATCCATTTTGAACCCCTTAAAAGATTGCACCTCTTTGCTGATTTGCAATACAGAAACATTTTTTATGATTTTCTGGGATTGGCCTGGATTCACAATGAAGTTTCCCCATTACAGCAGGAAGCTGTTTTTCATTTTTTTAATCCAAAAGCCGGAATCACTTATGATATCAGCACATCCGGCAAGGTATATCTTTATGCTGGCATTGGAAGCCGTGAACCTGTCCGTGATGATTTTACTGATTCATCCCCTGAGAGCCGTCCCAAGCCCGAAACCATGCTGAATGTCGAAACGGGATACCGGTATCAGCGAAAACATGTAACGATCAACAGCAACCTTTTCCTTATGGATTATGATGACCAACTGATCCTTACCGGCGAGATCAACGATGTGGGAGGATTTACCCGTAAAAATGTGAAGAAAAGCTGGCGTGCAGGTATTGAAACAGAGTCTGCATGGATGATCACAAGCACTTTACAATGGAAAGCAAATCTTACACTTAGTCACCACATAATACCTTATTTTACCGAGTATGTTGACCAATACGACAATGACTGGAACTGGACGGGATATGAAGAAAGGCAGTATCGAAACACAAAAATTGCCTTCTCCCCTGCCCTGGTTGCAGCAAGTCAGGTTTCTTATGAACCTTTTTCGGACCTGATCCTGAACTTTAGCTCCAAATATGTTGGTAATCAGTTTATTGACAATACTTCGAACCGTGAACGCATGCTTGATGATTACATGGTTCACAATCTGAGAGCCAATTACAGTTTTTATTCTGGTTTACTGGGACAGGTAGAGTTTACCATGCAGATAAACAACCTACTAAATACCAAATATATAACCAACGGATGGATCTATAAAGGTGTTGCCGGCGACCAGGGTCTGACGACCATTGAAGACGGTTATTTTCCACAGGCAGGGTTTCACCTCCTGGCAGGGATCAACCTGAAGTTTTGATAAATAACAACTTACAGAAAACAATCTTACAATCAAGAAACCATAGACCAAGTTAATTAATATAACAATTAGTGGCAGCAATCTGTGCTGAGAATTTACGGCATGTATCAAATCTTCCCTCTGATCCGGTTCCCCCGGAAAAAATGTGGTCACATATGACAACCTTAATCCCGTCCTCCCCTGTCCATATCGCGCTGCTGATCCTTATGCTTCAAGGTTTCACGCTTATCGTAGAGTTTCTTTCCTCTGGCAATGGCAATTTTCAATTTAGCAAATCCTTTTTCATCAATAAACAAAAGCGAAGGAATTATTGTCAGACCCTTTTCGTTCGTTTTGTTGAAAATTTTTCTCAATTCACGCCGGGTAAGCAAAAGCTTACGATCCCGTTTGGGTTCATGATTGTTATATGATCCCATGGAATATTCAGCAATATGCATATTGCGGATAAATAACTCATCACCAATAAAAGTGCAATAAGCTTCATTAATACTTGCCTTACCCGTACGAAGCGATTTTATCTCGGTTCCTGTTAACTGTATGCCGGCAGTGAACTCTTCCATGAGAAAAAATTCAAATGATGCTTTCTTGTTTTTAATATTCACTGAGTTTGCCATATTGAAAATGCACTGTACAGGTTGGTGAACTGCAAAGATAACGCAATATTCGGTTGCATTGCTTTGCTTTTCATACTGAAGGCCTGCTGATCACTGCAAATGCATCGTATCGTTTTGCATTACAGCAATTTGATTCCCAGAATGATGAATTATCACCAAGACCTGAAGTGTTTTTATTCAGGATAATGCTGAAAAACCTATCTTTGTTCAGTATAATACATGTAATTAAATGCAGAACTCCAAAAAATGATTAATGATGAACACTCCAACTTTCAAAGCGTTGCTTGCAAGCGAAAAATCCGATGGTTCGTTCATTCAGGAAGTTGTTCACCGCAAATCCAGTGATCTTCCTGATAATGATTTACTTATCAGGGTAAAGTATTCTTCACTCAATTACAAAGACGCCCTGTCAGCCACCGGCCATAAGGGAGTAACCAAATCGTATCCTCATATTCCGGGAATTGATGCTTCTGGCATCGTGGCAGTGAGTCGTGATAAACGCTTCAGGCCAGGCGATGAAGTTATCGTGACAGGTTACGATCTGGGCATGAACACCAGCGGAGGATTTGCCGAGTACATTTCCGTTCAGGGCGACTGGGCAGTTCCCCTTCCCAAAGACCTTACTCTGAAAGAAGCCATGATGCTGGGAACTGCTGGTTTTACAGCTGCCTATGCCTTGCTAAAGCTCATGGAAGGAGGCCAGAGACCTGAAAATGGACCCGTGCTGGTGACAGGGGCCACAGGTGGCGTGGGCAGCCTCGCTACAGCCATACTTGCCAAAGCAGGATTTGAAGTGATTGCAGCTACTGGTAAAACTGATTCTGCTGATTACCTGAGGGGTCTGGGGGCATCCGGAATCATTGGAAGAGATGAAGTAAACGATACTTCCGGAAAACCGTTGATGCGTCCCAAGTGGGCAGGAGCCATTGATACTGTGGGTGGCAATATTCTAAGTACAGTGCTGAAAGCATGCGAAAAACATGGTAATGTTGCCGTTATGGGCAATGCGCTGTCAAATGATCTTCATTGTACTGTATTTCCTTTTATCTTAAATGGTATTAATCTGCTGGGCATTGATTCAGCAACCTGTCCAATGCAGGTGAGAATAAAACTCTGGCAAAAACTGAGTGACGAATGGAAACCGGATCAACTCGCAAAGATTTCAACACCATGCCACCTGGAAGAACTTCCTATTTTCATCAAAAAAATACTCGAAGGCAAAATGGAGGGTCGTAAACTGGTAGTTATTAATTGATTATGCAATTAACGCTATTAATCAAACAATATATTTGTAACCACAAACTGGTTTGATCCAAAAAAATTAAGAATAAGGAGTTTTTTTTAATTTATCTTTCATGATTATTGCCTAACTTTGAGGCAAAACAAAAACTCATAAATATACCACTCTTAGCAGTTCAATCCATTACAATTATCAACAAAAAATCTAACCCATGAAAAAGTCAGTAATCATTTTCAGTCTTCTGGTTTTCAGCACCTTATTGTTTGCGCAAATTGATCAGAAAGCCATCATGGAGGAAAAAACAAAAATTCTCAGGGTGTTGGAGAATTATATTATTGCTAATGAGACCCAGAACATCAAACTCATTGAAGAAATCTGGGCAACAGATGATAACATTGAAGCATTTGGTACGGCAGCAGGAGAACGCTTGCAGGGATGGGAAGCCATACGTAAAGTATTTGTGCATCAGTTCAATACTTTTACTGACACCTACATTTCAGCCAGAGATCAGATCATCAATATTGATGAAAGTGGAAAAATTGCCTGGTTCTCACAAATGATCAATTATAACTACCTGCTTGAAGGCGTGCCAAAAAAGTACGAGGGAATTCGGTACACCGGTGTGTTGAAAAACAAGAATGGACAATGGAAACTTGTTCAGATCCATCTATCGCTGCCTCATTAGAATCCTTAAAATGGATACATGTTTCCCGGCCTCATTGAACAGATTTAAGAGTCAGCAGGGTAATTTCCGGCTTCATTCCCAATCTAAGCGGTATAGCAATGTGACCAAGACCGCGGTTCACATAAAGTGCAATTTTTTTATTGCGAGCCGTTGTTATTTCAGAAAGGCCACCCCAGTGCCTGTAAACAAAGGATGCGAGACTATATTCCCTGTTGCATAGTTTTAGGCCAAGTTGTAATCCGTGTGTATGGCCTGAAAGAATCAGGTTAATTGAACAATCAATTTCCTTAATTTCACTCATAATTTTTGGATTATGTGTCAGCAAAATTAATTGACAGGAATCAGGTACATTCTTTAGGGCAACCTGAAGGTCAGCACGGTTTGGATAATGATTGTTGATACTGAAATTACCGGTGCCAGCAATACACAGGCAATTTTTATCATGACATACTATTTCAAATGAGTTCTCAAGCCACACCCATCCCAGTTCTCTGAATAATTCATGCATTTCCCTCATATTGGCGTCTTTCTTTTGCTTATCAGGCCATCTCATGTAATCGCCGTAATCATGGTTGCCGGCAACACCAAAAATTCCATCTTTTGCAACCAGGCTCGCCAAATTCTCTTTAAAAGGCTGTGCTTCTGATGTAGCATAATTAACCAGGTCGCCGGTAAATGCAATCAGATCAGGGTTAAGGGAATTGACCATATTAAAAGCACGTTGCAACGGTTCAGCCGAATGCCAGCGACCCAGATGAATATCAGAGATATGAACAATACGGTATCCATTGAAAATCCCGGGTAATCCTTTTACAGGAATCTGTTTTTCAACAATCTGAAAATCATACACCCATAAGATCATTCCCAAAAGATAAAAGATAGCAGCAACCATTGAAAAAATTAACGATATGATAATTGGTAGCTGAATATGAGGAAGCCAAACTCTCCTGGTTAATAATGCTGAACCGATGATCCTTTTCAAATCGTAGGAAAGTAATACACACAAGGGAAAAACCCTGATCACATAAAAAAGCACAACGATGCCCAAAATATAAGTTCTGATGGCTGGATTCCAGTCAACGGGGCTGAGAACAACCAGTGACAGGAAGAAACCAATAAGCATGCACGAAGGAAGTAAAGTTAAAAATACAAGGATTTTCCGTAACAGGTGATGCAGCGATATATTTGGTTTCAAAAACCAATTTATCAGATATAAATCGCTGATTATCAGCATTATAATCCAGGGCATCCGGCTGGCGTATGCTGGCAGGTAATACGAAGCAATGATACTTGCCGCCACAAATATAGACAGGTATAATGTACGGAAACGCAACAATTTTGTTCGCATTTTCTTTTAAATTTTGGAATGATAAAAGTAAGAAGATTCCCGTGATGGGCTGCAAAATCATGATTAAATATAGTAAGCACCGGGCAATGGAGATATAGAGCGATTAACAACGCTAAAAAGTCTTATCTTTGCCAGGGTTCAAAACTGATTCATTACTTTAAAACACTCGCTTCAATGAAAAACCTTGCCTTATTCATTACGGCTATGCTACTTGTCTCTGCAGGCGCAAGCCAATCCCCCACCACCATTATTTTATCGAAACCCAACCTTGAAAGAGGACTCCCAGTCATGAAAGCCCTGTCGCAAAGAGCCTCAGCAAGAGAGTTCGGATCAACGGAAATCGAACTTCGTGATTTATCCGATCTGTTGTGGGCAGCCAATGGGATAAACAGGCCGGAAGAAGGAAAACGCACAGCGGCTTCAGCACTCAACGCACAAGATATTGACGTGTATGTGGTGCTGAAATCCGGCATTTATTTTTATGATCCGGCAAAGCTTCTGCTTGCACTGGTTGCTGATGGCGATCACCGGCAAACTGTAGCCGGCAGACAGGAAAACTTTGCCAATACTCCTTTGTTTCTGCTGCTTGTATCTGATATTTCAAGGTTCAGAAGAGGGGAAGATGTACAAAAGCGGGAATGGGCAGCCATTGATGCGGGCATTGTTGCGCAAAATATTATGCTCTTTTGTGCATCCGAAAGTATGCTGGCAAGGCCACGTTCCTGGATGGAAAGAGATACACTCACTACAATATTGCAACTCAAAGACACGCAATACCTGATTCTGAATATCCCGGTTTCGTACCAGATAAAAGAGTAGTAGCGGTATACACATTAATCCTGGCAAGCATCATAAAATGATCTGTTGAAATGTTCATTTTTCATCACATTATTAATTCCGGGTAATGATATCTTAAATATGTGTCAATCAAATAGTGGAGCCCAGAACTCACCAAAAAACACAGAGGTTGCTACCAACAATCTAAATAACAACATTTAAGAAATCCTTATAGAAACGAACAAATCGGAAATTTCGAGAGAGCCATTGTGCAGAATAGACTGGAAATTTGGTGTTTCCCACGGCAACGACTTGGAAACATTCAAAAACGTCATAAATGATTTTATCTCAGAAGACGAGAGAATTTTTAAAGATCCGGCTCATTTTTTTATTCTTGCAGAGCTCGCTGATGGTTCCGTGAATTTTGCGGTGAGCATGGTTGAATTCAGATGATTACTGGGAGGTATTTTTTGAAATGAATGAAAAAGTATACAAGCAATTCCCAAAACACAATCTTCTCATTTTTAATCCCTGGCTGGATGTAAATATTCATAATGTGGTGAAAAACAGACTTCAAGCAGAGATTATTTTTTTCCTGTTCGATTCGGACCTGACAGAACGCAAAGTTAGTTGGTTTCGGTCATTACCGGTATCTTGTTACATGAGGTATATCAGAAATAAATATACTGGTAAGAACGATTTTGATTGCCAGGAGAATTTATTGGTGAACAACTAATGATCATCATGATGTCATCGTCAGAGACTCTAAAAATATGTATTCGAAAGCAGCAATTGTTTTATCAGCATAACATGATAGGTTCATGTTAATTTTTACTGCGGTTGGGAAATCAATTTACCAGCTTCCGCCTGCGCCTCCACCACCAAACCTGCCACCGCCAAATCCACCGAAGCCTCCACTGCTGCCTCCAAAACCACCTCCAAAGCTTCCTTTGCCACCACTAAAATTACCAAAACTACCTTTTCCGCCGCCGATGTTGCTCAGAAGGAAAAGCAATGTCCAGAAGGGTATGTCCTTACCAACACTATGATGGCGGGAACTCCCGCGTGAAATAAGAAAAATGATGAGGAGAATAAAAAGGAACGGGATCAATCCTACAAGGGGACTTACCTGAGGAGCATAATCTGCTGATGAGAATTCGTTGGACGCCAATCCCATCAGGACTTTAATACCTGCGTCAATACCGGCGAAATAGTTCCCTTCGGCAAAATGCGGTATCATTTCATTTTCAATAATGCGCCGGCTGGCTGCATCTGTGATGACTGGCTCCAGGCCATATCCCACAGCGATGAAAGCTTCTCCCTGTTCATTTCCCCGGCCTGGTTTTATCAGCACAACCACACCATTGTCAATACCTTTTTGGCCCACACCCCATTCGTGACCTAAGGTTATGGCATAATCCGCTTTGTCATACCCTTCCAGATCAGACACAGTGACAATGGTGATCTGATTAGAGGTTTTGTTGTTGAAATTTACAAGTATATCTTCCAGTTGCTGAGCCTGTGAGGCAGATAGCACACCTGCCAGGTCATTTACCAGCCGGGGAGGGCTGGGCCGGGGAGGTATATGTTGTGCATGAATTGATGAGGCAACTAACAGAGCCGGAACTAAAACATTCGTTAATATTATATTTAGGCGTGTCATCATGATTATTCTTTTCCAAATGAAATTTCGTCAGCTAGTTCGTTGACATCATCACGCTGAAATGGAAAGTGTTTTTTCAATTGTTCGCCTGTCCGCCTGATAGCTTCTGTCAGACCTTCAGTATAATTTGCTGTTCGGAAGTGTTTGATCAACTGTGTTTTGATGTCATCCCAAAAATTATCAGGAACAACGGCATTGATGCCGGAATCTCCAATTATGGCAAACTTACGGTTTTCAAGGGAGAGGTATATCATGACTCCGTTGCGAAGTTTTGTGCGCTGCATTTTGAGTTTATCGAACAGATATGCTGCGCGGTCGAGAACATCACCGGTGCATTTGTTTTCAATATGCACCCTGATTTCACCACTGGTATCCAACTCTGCATTTCTGATTGCAAGCAGGATTTCCTCCCGTTGGGTTTTCGAAAAAAAATTCTTTGCCTGATCAGCCATGTTAAAATTCCACTTTTGGCGCCTGTGCAGCGCCCTGTTCTGCTTCAAAGTATGGTTTACGATCGAATCCGAATGCTGATGCAAACAAATTTCTTGGGAAACTACGGACAAGGGTGTTGTATTGTCGCGCTGTATCATTGAAACGGTTACGTTCAACTGTTATGCGGTTTTCAGTGCCTTCAAGCTGTGACTGCAATTCTAAAAAATTCTGATTTGCCTTCAGTTCAGGATAACGCTCAACCACTACCATCAGCCTTCCCAGGGCTCCACTCAACTGATTTTGAGCTTCCTGGAATAACTTCATTGAGTTTTCATCCAGATTTTGAGGATTGATGTTGACTGAAGTAGCCTTGGCCCTGGCTTCAATTACATCGGTCAATGTCTGACGTTCAAATTCTGCATATCCTTTCACTGTGGCAACGAGGTTTGGAATAAGATCGGCACGGCGCTGATACACATTTTCAACCTGTGCCCACTGTGATTCAACCTGTTCCTGGCTTTTTACCAAACCATTGTAAGAACCGGCACCCCAGGCGATAATGATTACAATGATGCCAACAATGATAATTGGCGTGATCCATTTTTTCATAGTAGTATGTTTTAATGATTAAAGAATCGGTTGCGAAAGTACATTTTACTTAACAATTTCAACACTTCGGCGGATAAAATCGGTTAGCTCCTTCCCCCTGAGCATATTTTGCGAAAGTAATGCAAGATCAATCATTTGTTTCACAAGTGATTCCTTTGCATTTTCATCTTCCGTATCGTCGCTAAGCCGCATCACGAGCTTATGGTTCAGGTTTACCACCAGATTGAAATGCTCAGGCATCTCGCCCATAAATCCATAGCCACCACCTAACGCCGACATGTCTTTCATTCGCCGCATAAATTCAGGCCGGGTAATGGTAACAGGAAGATCTCCGGCACCCATACTTTCGAGGTTTATATGAAATTTAGCCTTATCGGCCTGTTTTTCGAAAATTTCCCTGATACGGGCTTTCTGATCGTCGTTCAGCAAGGAAGGCAGTGGTTCTTGCTTAGGTATAAGTTTATCAATCAGGTCGCTGTCAACACGCGCAAAGGTCGTTTCGGAAAACTTCTGTTCCAGTGTATTGATAAAATGAGTGTCAATAATGCCATCGAATACCAGTACGTCGTACTCACGTTCTCTTGCAGCATTGATGAAAGCATGTTGTTCTTCTGCATTGGATGTGTACAAATACACCAGTCGTTTATTCTTATCGGTCTGAGAAGGTTTTATGAGTTTGTTATATTCGTCAAATGTAAAATATTTCCCTTCGGTATTTTTCAGCAGGCAGAATTTCTCGGCACGTTCATAAAACTTGGATTCTGAAATGATTCCGTACTCAATGAATATCTTAATGTCGTCCCATTTCTTCTCAAAAGCCTCCCGGTCGTCTTTAAACAAAGTTTCCAGTTTATCGGCCACCTTCTTCATGATGTGGTTCGATATTTTTTTCACATTGGGATCACTCTGAAGATAAGAGCGTGAAACGTTCAGCGGAATGTCCGGAGAATCAATAACGCCATGCAACAAGGTTAAAAAATCAGGTACAATACCTTCAACGGAATCGGTAACAAAAACCTGGTTGCAGAAAAGCTGAATTTTATTACGCTGAAGCTCAAGCCCCTGCTTAGTTCTCGGAAAATAAAGAATACCCGTAAGGTTGAAAGGATAATCAACGTTCAAATGAATATTAAATAACGGCTCCTCAAACGTCATCGGGTATAGTTCACGATAAAAGGATTTATAATCCTCCTCTTTCAGTTCAGCCGGTTTACGCTTCCAAAGTGGAACAGTATTGTTGATGATGCGCGGTTTTTCAACTTCTTTTGTTTTGGGCTTACCATCCTTATCTGTTTCACCCTCAATGGTTTCTGTAACTTTTTCGGTTCCAAAAACAATCGGGACCGGCAGGAATTTACAATACTTCTTCAAT
>CAYQRU010000113.1:0-11550 GCA_964419945.1 uncultured Bacteroidales bacterium
CTGTGAAGGTGTACAGGATCTGATCGCCAACTACTGCTGCTGATGGATTACCCTGATAAACTCCGGTCTTCACCAGTGCGATGTCGGGATTAGCCACCGGATCCGTCCCCTCCTCATCCTCATTGTTATCAGGATTTGGATCAGGTTGGTCGGCAGTAACAGTGGCTGTGTTAGTGTAAGTGCCTGTTTCGTTCACTTCTACAATGATTTTTAATATTGCATTCTGGCTTACACCAAGCGTGGTCAGTGTCCAGGTAATCGTTCCCAATGACTCAACTGTTGCAGTGCCTCCATCATCCGAAACATAAGTATACCCTGATGGAAGCACATCTGACACAATCACATTGGTAGCTCCGGCAGGGCCATTATTTCTAACTGTGAGTGTGAATTCTATCTGAGATCCAATGAGTGGGGTTGAGTTGTCAACTGTTTTGGATATTTCAATATCAGCGCCCAGGAAATCCTGGGTATCTGAATCCACACTGCTGTATTCGAGACCAAGGAATGTGCCCTTCGCTGTTGCCGTGTTGATAAATGAACCGCTGTTAATGTTTGCAAGATCAAGCGTTTTAACAGCAGTGAAAGTGAGATTATCTGTCACTCCTGGTGCAAGCGATGCAATAGGCCCGCCAATAACTGCGACCAGGGGATCGGTGATGGTCACATTGGTCAGCGGTACATTTCCCGTATTGGTAACGCTAAAGATATACGTGATCTGATCTCCCACATTGGCTTCATCAGATGGTAGAACAACTGCCATGTTCAGGGTTCCGGTTTTGACAAGACTGATTCCAGGCAGCCATTGAAAATTCTGAACATCACCATCGGTATCAGTAATTGTTTGTGTATTCCAGTTGGCTGATACGGTTGCAACATTGGTAAAAGTGCCCAAATCAATGTCTGATTGAGTAAGGGTATAGGTTGCTGAATAAGCACCCATGTTCGACATGCCGGGAGCCAGACTTGGTATCGGGCTTCCGGTTACAGGCACCTTCGGATCAGTAACTGCAACGTTGGTCAACGTCTGATTTCCGGTATTGGTGATCTTAAATGTGTAAACAATTTTATCTCCTGCGCTGTGCCCGGTGGGTGGTGCAAAGTCAATGTAAGCCCCGGTCTTTTCAATAGTAATATCTGGATTGGGAGACAAAGGCTGGATATCGCTGTCAGTATCACTGTAATTATTGCCATTGTAGGTACCTGTAACTGTTGCAGTATTGCTGAAAGTTCCTGCATCAATGTCGGTCTGCTGCAGGAAGTAAGTAGCAGAGTATGTCGTGTTATCTGATTCGCCGGGTGCAAGTGATGGAATTGGGCTACCGTTGAGAATTACTCCAATTACCGGGTCAGTAATAGTCAAATTCGTAAGCGTAACTGTTCCAATGTTACTAACCGTGAACGTGTAACCGATCTGATCACCTGGATCGAAGACGCCAACAATGGGGCTGTCATAATAAACCCCGGTCTTGTCAAGCTGCACGCAAGCCGACTCAATAGTAAGGAAAGCCTCGGCACACAGCTCGGTAATTTTACTGCACACCCTGTATTTCACCGTAACAGAACCATAATAGCTAAAGGTCGGAGTATATGTAAAGTTTCCGTTATCGTCCGGATCCCAGAGGATTTGACCAACAGCCGGATTTGGGATAGTAATCGGGTAAAATTCATAATCGCCCAAATTCCCTCCGGGAAGAATATCATTCAAAGCAACACTTCCTGAAATGGGTGAATCACAATTACGCACAAACACATCATCAACAGCAACCGGAGGATCGCAATTTGCAGGTTCGCCGATGATTGCATTTGCCACTGCCGTACAGTTGTTGCCATCTGTAATGGTTACAGTGTAAGTTCCAATGCCAAGATTATAAATTGACTGGTCAGTTGATGTAAAACCTCCCGGGCCAATCCATTGATAAGTGTAAGGCAACACACCAAATTGCCCGATCGCAAAAGCATACCCATTGTTTCCCAGGCAATTGCGGTTGTATGCTTCAGTGCTTGCAAAAACATTGGTAGCAGTTCCTACCTGCAGATTGCCCAAAGTTTCTGAACAACCTAAGAAGTCAGTTACAGTAACAGTATACGTTCCCGCTGCCAGTGAAGCTATGTCTTCAGTGTCGGCTGTAAAACCACCTGTACCTACCCATGAATAGGTAAAAGTGGCAACGCCATTTACTACTGTCAGATCAATTGCTCCGGTACTTCCTCCGCAGCCAGATGCAGGAGTAATTGCAGCGTACAGCTCCATCTCAACCGAGGGCTGGGTAATGGTTACTGTTCCGGTTGCCACGCAGCCCTTGGCATCCACAACATCCAGTGTGTAGGTTCCGGCAGTAAAGGCCGAAAAGGTGAATGGTGAAGCCGATGTGACAGAAGCACCGTTCGACCACAGATAAAAGTAAGGAGGCGTACCACCCGATGGGGTAGCGGTTGCGCTGCCGTTATTCCCGTCTTTACAAATAACATCGTTTCCTTTAACCACCAATACAGTAAGCTGATCGGGTTCAGATAAAATAATCTCGCTGCTGGTAACTTTGCAATCCTTCGAGTCGGTAACGGTTACCGTATAGGTTCCGGCAGGAAGACCGGCTACATTCTGCGATGTGAAACCGTTTGACCACAAATAGGTGTAACCGGGAGTTCCACCGGAAACATTGATGCTGATCGCACCATCGGTAACTCCAAAGCAGGAAATATCCTTTTTGTCGGCAACAACAATCTGTATCTGGGTGGGCTGAGTAAGTGTGTAGGTAGCGCTGGCCACGCAAAGATTGTTGTCCTTTATGTAAACTGTATAAGGTATATTGGCCTGAAGTCCGGTTCTGTTCTTATCGTTATTTTCTCCGGGAATATCCTGCCAGTCGAAAGTATAGGAAGCTGTGCCTCCAGTAACGGTGAGTTCGATTTCACCATCTGCGCCATTGAAACACGTAACGTTTGTAACAGATGCTGATAGTGCAATTGCGGCAGGTTGGGTTATGGTTTGACTTCCCAGCGTGATGACACATCCTGTGTTGTCTTTATCCCTGATCTGAACATTGTAAGAGCCTGCTGCAAGGCCGTTAAATTCGTTTCCATCCTGCCATGTGCCATTGTCGAGTCGGTATTGATAGTTTCCATATCCGCCCGTTGGGCTGGTGATGATGATTTTACCATCGTTCGCTCCACTACAGGTAATATCATCTTTTATTACGGTTGCAGCAAGCACATCCGGTTCGGTAATGGTTAAGGTGTTTGTTATCGTTTGTGAACAGGATTGAGCGTTAAAATCGCGTATGCTAACTGTGTAAACCCCGGTGGCAACGCCCGTAAATTGATGGCCTCCGGTTGTTCCTCCAATGGGTTGCCATGTACCTGAATTCAACTGGTACTGATATATGCCTGATCCGCCTGAAGGATTGGAAATCGTGATGACGCCATCGGTACTGCCGTTGCACGAAATATCGAGTTTTCCAACTACTGCGGCAAGTATCTGAGGTTCGTTCACCTGGATACCATTTATCGTGGTCTGACAACTTTTGCTATCAGTGATGGTTACGGAATAAGTTCCGGCAATCAGTCCGGTAACATCTTTTGATGTTGGAGGAATCATCGCGCCATTCCTGTACCATTGATAGGTATAACCCGGCGTGCCACCCGAAACGTTCAGAACAATCTGACCATTGCTGCCACCACTGCAATTAACATGGGTAACAGCAGGAGTAGCTGAAATTGCCGTGGGCTGGGTAATGGTGTAGGATTGCACAAGCTGACACGAATTCGCATCCTGGATTGTAGCGGTGTAAGTACCTGCAGCCAATGTGGTAATATTTGCTCCCGAATAAGGACCTCCGGGACCGTCCCAAGAAACGCTTTTAGCGCCGGTACCACCGGTGATGGTTAGGTTGATAGCTCCGGTTGATGCACCGAAACAATCCACCTGAGTAATAGCTGCTGCTGCTTGCAATGGTGCAGTTGGCTGAGTAAGGGTAACTGTTAAACCTCCCTTACAACCATTATTATCCGTAACTTCCAAAATATAAGTTCCGGCTGCAAGTCCGGTTATCGTTTGGCCCGATCCTACATAACTGTTTGGACCTGTCCAGTTGTAACTATAGGGTGATGTTCCGCCGGTAGCATTGTTAACCGCGATTGAGCCGGTGGACGCCCCAAAGCACAGGATATTTGTTTGCGAATTAAGGGTAACGGTTGGACCATTGGAGGCTGTTACTGTGAATGAAGCCTCAATGGAGCAACCCGTTGCAGTGCTGGTCACAATAACTGAGTAATTACCTGCTGCCAGATTGCTGATATCTTCGGTGATGGCGCCGTTGCTCCAATCGTAAACAAACGGCCCGGTTCCGGTTACTGTCAGATTCACAACACCAGTAGTCGCACCGCAGGCAGTAGGAGTAATAATACCCGAAACACCCGGAGGTGTGTCTACTGTAACGCTGACGGTTGCAGTAGCTGTGCAGCCATGCTCGTCGGTTACGGTAACGGTGTAATCGCCATCGTTGGCAGAAGTAGCATTGAAAATTACAGGATTCTGGCTAAAACTTACAAATCCGTCTGGACCTGTCCATGAATAGGAAACTCCGCCATAAGCATGCAGGTAAAGAGCACTTTCTTCGCAGGCCGGCTCAGCATAAGCCTGAGCCTCGGCTACCACTACATACACTTCCTGGCAGGTTTGTGTGCTGGTACCGCAAACGTTATTGGCCTCAACACATACATTGTACACTCCAACAGGAACACTGGTCCAGTCAACAGTAATTGCAGGTGTTCCCTGCCCGGTTATCCTGTCGCTGTAATCCGTAAATGGGTTTTCGGCCAGTTTAACGCTCCAGGTGTAGGATTCGTTCTCCGGATCGGGAGTTACCGAAAACTCAGAAGCAGTTTCGGTCTGACAAACATAAATCCCGGTGCAATTGGTTGCAGGATTCAGGGTAATGGTTCCTGAGGAGACTGTGCATCCGTTGACATCAATTACGGTTACGGAATAATCACCCGCCGTTAAACCGGTTCTGTTCTGAATATTGTTCGTGCCGTCGATATCCGCCCAGTCGTAGGTATAAGGTATTGTGCCTCCACTGGCTGTGATGGTGATACTTCCATCGGAAACACAGGATGGCTGCACAACAACCGGGGCAGGCGTCAGTGTTAAAGCTGTTGGTTGCGTAATGGTAAAAGTTCCCAATGACAGGGTGCAGGCTGTATTGGCTGCATCCCGTATCTGCACATCATAAGTGGTAGCACTCAAGCCGGTAAAGGTAAGTCCTGATTGCCAGTCACCTGTGTTCAGACGAAACTCGTAAGTGCCATTTCCACCTGTTGGGTTGGAAAGAATGATCTTGCCATCATTTTGCCCGTTGCAGGTAATATCAAATTTTGTAACTGTTGCATTCAGAACTTGCGGCTGGGTAATGGTTTGCGAAGTCTGAACCTGGCATCCCTGCTCATCGGTAACGGTGAGTGTGTAAGTGCCTGCGGGCAGATTCACGCGGTTCTGATCAAAACTGCCATCGCTCCACTGGTAATTAAGAGATCCGTTGCCACCGGAAGCGGTTACGGTGATGGTTCCTGCTGAAGCGCCATAACAGGTATTGTCAGTTTTAACTGAACTGACAGTTAATCCTTTGCACTTGTCTTTGGCAGCGGCAAAATCTGAAAAACCGCTCATACCGGTTCTTTTTGCAATAAAGGGGTCTATGGAAGCTGCTGCGTGCGTTCCGTTCAATGTCCATACCCCGGGTGGAGGACCCGAAGTACGCTTTACAATACGGGTATCGGTTTCGAAGACCATGCTGCTGAAATCACGGCAGGTAAGATCGAGGCTATAAACACCGCCGGCCAGCGTTTCAGCATTTATACTCCAGTAGCCCTCTGTAAATAAATCCTTTACAGAATATCCGGCATCATTCAACGGGGTTGGTATGGTGCCCGGATCGGAAGGATAAAACCGGCTGATTAAAAACCCTGCGGTGGTCGGCGCAGTAGTAAAGTTTAGCGAAACATTTCGGTTGGCTGTTTCAATTCCGCTGGCATCTGCAGTGCCAATCGGGAGTGTCCGGTTGCCTGTTGTGGCGGTTACCCACCTTTTAAAGGTTCCAATAATATTACCGGCAGTATAAGTCAAAGTGCCAGGTGTGCCAGCATTAACACCCACCTGCAAAATATTTGAACTTGCATCAATATTTCCTGAGGTCATATTCAGTGTACCGTTCACGGTAACCGGTTTATTCAAAACGAGATTAAAACCCTCTTTTTCAACGGTCAGATTATTGTAAGAGATGGAAGCGGCAGTTCCTCCAATGGTCTGGTCAAGGCCAGTATTATTAAACAAAATAGTCGTTCCGGTTGAAGTGAAGGTCCCTCCGTTGTTAATCCAGTTCCCACCAATGGTATGGGTGAAACTTCCTCCTACAAATGTAGCTGAGGAACTTATTGTCAGATTACTTTGAACAAACAAAGCAGCGGCGGCTGTTTTATTTAATGAACCAGCAATGGTAAGATGTCCGTAACCGGGATCAGCAACTGCAGCAACGTTTTGATTACCTGTGCCCTGATATAATACTGTGCTGACAGGCTCAAGATTAAACGATCCAAAACCAGTAGGGAATGCACTGGTAGTACCTCCTACGATAAAAGTAGCTCCATCGGCAACAAAGAAAGAACGTGCAGCATTTCCGGCAACATTAAAACCACCATTATTGAGAATACCGGTTTCAACCCTCAGATTGCCGGTAACATCTCCGGTTGTGATGGCAGCACTTAAAGTAGCACCGCTGGAGTGTGTGTTATTGGAAGTGAGGTTGTGGTAATTAATTGCACTAACACCAATGGGAATTGTTTGAGCCGCAGTACCGTTGAAATTAAAAGTGCTGCCGGCTGTGCCGGCATTGAGTGTGCCAACAGAAACAGTGAATGACCCGGCAAGGTTTATTATTCCACTCCCACTGCTCATATCAATTACGTTTGTAACGGCATTACCTGTTTCCAAAGTCAGATTACCCAGAATATTTAAAGTTCCATCAGTAATTTGCACCCGGGATATCCTGTTGTTATTAGTTGCTGTACCCGCAAGAGTCACATTGCCGTTAACATTTACAGTTCCTGCATTGACACTAAGTGCAGAGGTAGCGCCACCACCAGGCCGCCGGATTTCAATGTTTTCTTCAACAGTTAAAGTTGTTGTTCTGTCGGCTAATGTCAAACTCCAGTTCTGAGTATTTGAATTGTTTCCAATTATTAATCGGAAACAGTTTGCATCAAAATCAATAGGTATTGTGATTGAACGGGCAGCATTAACATCACCAATATATACTGTATCGCCTTGAATAGGATATGATGTTGATACTGAACCATTGCCATTTACGTTAGACCAACTGGATGGTTGGTTCCAGTCGCCGCTTGCCACAATTGCATAATAGGCAGCTGCAATATGAGTTTCAATTTTCAATCCTGCTTTAGCATTCACCGTGCCGTTGGTTGCTGTAACAGTGTAAATCGTACTTGGTGTGGAAACAGTAGGTGAGCCGGAAATCACACCGGTGGTTGTATTCAAAACCAAACCTGATGGAAGTGCAGGTGAAACAGAGTAACTCGTGGGTGTTCCGTTGATATTTGGTACCAAATTGGCCACATCGGTTCCGAGGAAAAAATTGGGGCTGGGGTAAGTTAACAGACACAAAGGGCAAACGGTTGCGGTTGGAACCAGTTCTCCGTTACTGAGCAAGGTTGCTGTGTGATAATTGCTTCCGTTCTGAAATCTGATCTGCGTAAGTTGTGTAGCAGATAACCCATTGGCATCCGTTCCAAAAAAGATTTTCCCATTAGTTCCCGAGGTACTGTTGAAACCTCCCTGCCATCCCGTTATAAGCAAAGTGGTGTAATCCAGCCAGGTGGCTGAATTACTTTGAGCAAAATTAATGGAATGCACACCTGGTTTCAACTCAATGGTAGCATTGGTTGATAAAGAGAGTGTGCCTGAACCGGTACTATGACCAGTACCATCGCCTGAACTAATGATGGCTGGGGTGGTTTGAATATTGGTAAGGTTATCAACCACAATATTGGAAGATGACGGCAATGCATTATCAACGCCTAACCTGATGGTACCGCCGTTTAAGGTGCTTGTACCCGTGTAGGTATTTACTCCCGAAAGTGTCAGCGTTCCGGTACCTCTTTTTGTGAATGAAACCGTGCCTGTACCATTCATGATAACACCCGAGAAAGTGCTGTTGGTATCGTCGGTACCGGTTATGAAGGTAACTGCTCCGGCAGTATTGCTTCTGATGGTTCCGCTGCCTGTCAGACTTCCGGTAGTAAGTACCAGGTTGGCCATGTTCAGCGTACCGGCAGCCATATCCAGCGTGCCGACAATCCTTGTAGCGGCACTAAGAGTAACAATGCGATTGGAGCTGTTAATGGTCAGGTTTCTCGGGCGGTTTTGCGTTAATCCGTTACCTGTAACCTGGTCAGCGGTTCCGCTGTTATAAATGTAATTGGCGCCGGCAGAGTAGGTTCTGGTTCCTGTGTTTCTTATATTTCCGGTAGCGCCGGTTATTGTAATACCATCGGGAGAGGTTACTCCCAGTGTGGCATCATTTTGAAGCGTAAAAGTTCCACTTGTTCCTGATATGATGGCCGGACTCGCGCCGGTTCCCATCTGAAGCGTTGAACCTGAGATAACTAAAAAATCAACCGTATTGGAGAGTGTTCCACCTGAAGTGTAAAGCTGACTTGTTGTTCCGCTGAATTGCACACGGCCCCTGCCCGAACTGGATTCGGTTATGGTTCCGGCTGAATGGGAAAAGTTTCCTTTTACATTAAAGGTACCGGTTCCACTGCCTCTGGATAGATTTATGGTACCAGCAGTAATTGATGTATTGCCATTTACAGTAAGAGTCCTGGATGTATTATCAGCGACTACCAGCCAAACTGATGCTCCTGATGAAGTAAAGTTACCTCCAACAACCAGGTTTGCCGTTGTGAGGGTAAGTCTGTTACCATCTGCCCCACCTCCGGCTGTAAAGGTAAGATTACCATTTACTGCCACAGGGTTGAAGTTCATTCTGGTGGTATTTGCAGAACTCCAGGTGAGATGATGAAAAGTCTGATTCAGTCCGGTGATAGCATCTGCTGTAACCCCGGAAATATTACAAGTTGATCCGGCATTCCAGGTAGCAGTAGGCAGAATTACTTTATTTACAGCATGTTCATAGGTAGCTCCATTATTAACTACCATGGTATTGGGTGCGGTAAAAGCTTTGTTGGTTCTTCTGATGAAAGTGCCATTGACGTTAATGGTTCGGATATTGATCGTATGGTTATTACCAACTCCTCCGGTGTAAGTACCAATAATATTCATAGTGGTAGCCGCGATTGTGGCTGTACCATTGGCATTAAAATTACCTCCTGTATTGATATTTATGGTTGTGGTGGTAATATTGCCAGAGCCGGTGTAAGTGAATGTACCTGCTATGGTAAAAGTGTTAGCAGTTATGTTTCGATTACCTGAAATTAGCAGTGTTCCACCACTGTTAACAGTTATCGAGAGCAAACTTGCGGTTGCAACGTCCAGAGTAATGGTATGTCCGCTAAGTATCACAACCTCATCCCCTGCTGTCGGAACGCCTGATGGAGTCCAGGTGCCAGCAGTATTCCAGTTACCTGTAGTAACATTGGAGGTTTTGATTTCCGCATAACCGCTGTATGTAAAAAACAACAAGAACCCGGCAATCATCATCACCATCCGCATAAAACCAACTTTTGAGCGAGTTGACGGGGGACTGATTTCTCTCATTGAACAAGGTGGTCCCTGAATTAAGGAAGAAACCCCGGCTCTGCTGCGCTTATCAGCTATGGCCAGTTGTTCGAAAATATGTGAAGTAGCGTCAATATTTTTCATAATAATTACTATTCAGGTAGATTAAAAATGTCGGGTGGATTAGTGATTGATTGTTCCGGGTTGGACCGGATCAGGATTCGTAACCGGCACAATGATGTTTGACAAGGTTACCGGGCAGTTGTTGGCATCGGTAACCGTTACACTGTAGGTACCTCCTGCAAGCCCTGTGCGGTCTTGTGGTTCAACCGGCGGAGGGGTCAGATCAGCCCAATTAAAAGTGTAAGGAGCAGTTCCGCCGGTAACAGTAAGTGTTATTGCTCCGTCATTGTCGCCCGGGCAAAACTCAGGAGTAACAGCAGCGCTGATTTGAATGGGCGCCGGCTGGGTAATGGTAATACTTGTCGTTCGGGTACAGAGGTTGGCATCTCTAACTGTAATTATATAAGGTGTGGGAGAAGCCGTGATGCCGGTAAACTGGTTGCTGCTCTGGTAAGACCCTCCGTTGAGGTTGTATTCGAGTGTTCCGGTTCCACCGCCAGCCGTAACGGTAATGGTAGTGCTGCCCCCATTGCAATCAATAGCCGGTGCGCTGGCAGAGGCAGTGATAGCAGTGGGCTGGGTAATTGTAATATTACCGGAGTTTGCTGAACAGCCGTTGGCATCAGTTACTGTAACGGAGTAATTTCCTGCAGCAAGGTTGCTGCGTGTGGGGGAAGTGTTGCCATCGTTCCAGAGGTAGGAATAGTTCGGGGTTCCACCCGATACCTGCGGATTGATGCTTCCTGTGTTTACTCCATTGCACAGCAGGTTTGTTATACCGGGGTTAAAGGTAATGGCCGAAGGTTGGGTAACCATTGCCGAAGCTGTAGCCGTGCAGTTTCTGCTGTCGGTTACAGTTACATTGTAAGTTCCGGGGGTAACTCCGCTCAAATTCTGTGTAGTAGCAGAAAATCCGGGATCTCCGGTCTTAGTCCATGCGTAGGTGTAACCTGGTGTTCCGCCGGTAACAGTAAGGTTAACACCTCCAGTGCCACCATTGCATAATGCATTGACGGGTGTGGCAGTGGCAAATATCTGCGGGTTTTGTACTATGGTAGTAGTAAAAGTACTTGAGCATCCGGCGCCATTGTTGGCTGTAACCGTTACAGTGTAACTTCCCGGAGATAAGCCTGAAATGGTTGTACCCGTTCCGGAACCCGATCCTCCTCCACTCCTCGTCCAGTTCCAAACAAATGGACCTGATGCGCCGGTTATGTTCATGGTGATACTACCGTTGGTGAGTCCGAAACAGGCTGGAACAGCAGTGGGCACAACATTGATTCCACATGAAATTATAATAATGGTTGTGGATTTATAAATCCTGCCGCAAAGATCGGTTAAGGTTATGGTAACATCGCAGTTAACGGGTGAAGTTACGATGGGAGCGGTGAACAAAATGGATGTGTCGCTGGGCGGAGAAGTCGGGGCAAACGTTCCTCCGCAGGTTGTACTCCAGTTAACGCTGAACTCACTGATATGCCTCGGTGGCTGTACTGTGAATCCCAAGGTTTGAGTTGTACCAGAGTTAATGGCAGGGAATGAGGTAGTTATTTGCGGATCCGGGGCCTTCACTTTTGCAGAAAGGAATGAAAAATTAAAAAACGCCCGTTGGGCAGCAATGCTTGCGGTGGAAACGTCTTTAGCAATACTGTGTGATGCCTGCATCATTACCCAAC
>CAYQRU010000114.1:0-11433 GCA_964419945.1 uncultured Bacteroidales bacterium
CGCCAAAGCGAAGATCATCAACGTGCGAAGACTCTTGCCAGCGCCCTTGCCAACCAATCCTGGATAGATGAGGTCTTACCGGTTGAAACCAATATTATCATTTTCCATGTTGCTGATGGACTTCAGGCGTATGAAGTGATTAAAAAACTTGAAGAATGGGGTATCCTTACAGTACAATTTGGTAAAGAAAGCATCCGTATGGTAACTCACCTTGATATCAATGATTCGATGGTTGAATATGCCATCGCCATTTTCGATCGTTTGGCCAGGGATATTCGAATCCCTGAAATTCCCTAAATATTACTACTTTTGCCGATCTGTTTGATATACTTTGAATAATGAAATTAATTCCCTTTGGCTTTCCCTGTAAAACCTGGCCGGTTTTACTATTGCTTTTTCCTCTCATTTTCCTGTCGTCATGTGTTTCGCAAAAAAAGTTGAAATACCTGGCTAATGATTTACCCAAGTCCAATTATGTACATTACCCCAGGCAGGAATATAAGATTCAACCTGGCGACAATCTGTATATACAGGTATTAGGCCTTGATACACAAACCGCTGATCTTTTTAGTATTCAGCCTTCCGGTGTTTACCGTCAGTACCAGGCCAATGACCTGAGTGCTTACCTCAGCAGTTATACTGTTAATCCGGAAGGTTATATCGAGTTTCCTATCATTGGAAATATAATGGTTAAGGAGAAAACCATTGATGAAATCAAGGTTTTGGTTCAGAATGCCATCAGCGAATACATGCGCGATGCCACGGTGATCGTCAAGCTGGTCAACTTCCGCGTTTCATTGTTGGGTGAAGTCATGCGACCCGGTCAATATCCTGTGTATCAAACACAAATAAGTATATTTGAAGCATTGGCTATGGCTGGTGATCTGACGCAGTGGGGCGACAGGCGCAAAATTCACCTGTTGCGCAGAACCCAAGAAAATTCCGAAGTAATCGTACTTGATATTTCAGGTAGGAAGATCCTGGAATCGGAATACTATTTCCTTATGCCTGATGATATCATTTATGTCATGCCAATGGAAGCCAAAACTTTTGCTTTCACAACATTCCCATATTCTGTGGTATTTTCAACCATTACTACAGCCTTGCTGATTCTAAACTTTTTCAAATAAAAATCTCAATTATTGTGGACCAATACAGATATAATGAGCAGCAGCAACCAGAAGAAAGCATTGACTACAAAGTACTGTTTTATAAAATATACAGTTACTGGTATTTCTTCCTCATCACTATTTTCATTGCTCTGCTTATAGCCTTTTTGTTCAATAAATATACGCCTGCCGTTTACAGGGTAAAGGCAACAGTGCTTATCAAAGATGATAAGTCAAGGATGGATCCTCAGTCGTTGCTGGGAATTTCGCTGATGAGCAGTGCACAAAATATTCAAAATGAGATTGGGATTCTGAGATCATATGCTGTTTCCAACCGTGCCGTGAGAAAATTGGACCTCAAAGTTTCATATTTTATAGAAGAAAATTTTATCACTCGCGAGTTGTATAACGAAAGCCCTTTCCTCGTAATTCCCGATGAAAATCATTTGCAGCCAGTAAATCTGAAGTTTCTGGTCAATGTTTTGTCAACCAATGAGTTTAAACTGGAGGTAGAAGGTGAAAATATTGATCTGTATGATTTTACCACCTACGAAAACAAAGAAAAAAGTGCTGAAAAGATATTTCTTAATGGAGTGTATACTTTCGGACAAAGCATAGAGGGAGATCATTTTAAGTTTAAAATTTTATTGAATGAGAATTTGCTAGATACCGAAATCAAAAACAAGAAATTCATATTCATTTTCAACAACATAGATAATTTAACCAAATCTTTCAGTGGTAGCATCGAAATTGAGCCTATCAACAGGGAAGCCAGTATCCTTGAAGTTTCTGTAAAAGGTAACAACACAAAAAAGATAACAGATTTCCTCAATACACTTATTGAAGTATACCTTGACAGGTCTCTCGAAAAGAAAAACCTAATTGCCATCAGCACAATCGGTTTCATTGATGCACAACTTGGTGATATTACTGACTCATTAAACCTTGCTGAAGCAAGATTGCAGGATTTCAAAATGGAATCGGCTGTAATGAACCTCGACTTCCAGGCACAGCAGGTATTCGATCAGATGAAGCAATTTGAAACTGAAAGAGCCGCATTGGTAGTAAAATCAAAATATTACAACCATTTAAAACGATACATCGAGCAGTCGCGCGATGATATTGATGAGATCATCGTTCCTTCCTCAATGGGTATTGACGATCCAATGATTACCCAATTGATCAGCGAACTTGTAAAACTGCACTCTGAAAAGGCAGACCTGCTCATTAAAACTACTACTAAGAATCCACTGGTTATTGCAATTGATGTGAAGATCAATAATGTTAAAAATAATATGCTCGAAAATATTTCAAGCATAATCAGCGCTTCTGAAATTGCTGTGAACGACAAGAATAATCAAATCAGGTTGCTTTCTGAAAGAATCAATCGTCTGCCTGCTACACAGCGTCAGCTTTTTGGTATTGAAAGAAAGTTCAGGTTCAATGATGCTATTTACACCTACCTGATGCAAAAACGTTCGGAGGCCGCTATTACAAAAGCCTCCAATTTCCCTGACAATGAAGTGGTTGATACGGCTCTTCCCGGTGTTTTCGAAACCGTTTTTCCTAAAAAGACCCTTAACTTCACCATTGCTGTGTTACTGGGTTTGATCCTGCCTATAGCCTACATCATGGGGAAAGATTATTTCAACGATAAGATTATCGAGCGCAAGGATGTTGAAAATATCACCAAGATTCCAATTATTGGCCATATTATTAACAGCCGGAGAGCCAGCAATATCATTGTGGCACAATCACCCAAATCCTCTATCGCTGAATCGCTTCGTTCAATCAGGACCAACATACAGTTTTTTGCCAAAGGCAAAGAAAAACTGATTATACTTGTTACCTCCACCATGCCTTCAGAGGGTAAAACGTTTACTTCATCCAATCTTGCAACCGTCTATTCATTGTATGGAAAAAAAGTTTTGCTGATGGGATTCGACCTTCGCAAACCTAAAATCTATCAGGACTTTGGCCTCTCAAATACCGTAGGCATCAGTTCTGTACTGATCAACAAAAACTCACTTGCAGAATCCATCCAGGCGTCACCTATTGATAACCTCGATCTGATTATGGCCGGTCCTGTACCTCCAAATCCTTCTGAATTGATTGCCTCTGACCGTACCAGAAATATGCTGGAAGACCTGCGTGAGATGTATGACTACATTGTCATTGATACACCACCTATCGGACTCGTAACCGACGCTTTCCTGTTGATGCCACATGTGGATGTACGTGTTTTCGTATGCCGTCAGAATTATACCAATAAGAAGGTGTTCTCGGCCATTATGAAAGACCTTGAGCAAAGAAACATTCCGGATTGCGGAATTGTGATCAATGACGTTAAACTGACAAAAGGCTCATACGGTTATGGTTACGGATATGGGTATGGATACGGGTATGGGTATGGATATGGATACGGATACGGGTATGGGTATGGATACGGGTATGGTTATTATTCTGATGATACCGAAAATGAAAAGGATGGTAAGCTAAAAGGGCTTTTCAAACGCTCCACCAATGGTAAATCGTAATATCAGGAATGTCGTTTTCAAATAATTAAATCAAAAATAAATTTATCAGAGATGAAGAAAAAAGACCTGGCAATAATTTTATCAGGATTTTTCCTGGCAGTTGGTTCAATACAACACCTGTATGCATGTACCAATTTTCTTATTACCAAAGGCGCCTCTGCTGATGGTTCCACAATGATCAGTTATTCAGCCGATTCGCATGTGCTTTATGGTGAATTGTATCATTGGGAAGCAGCAACATGGCCGGAAGGTTCTATGATGGACATTTATGAATGGGATACAGGAGAGTATCTCGGGCAAATCAAACAAACCAGACAAACCTATAACGTTGTAGGCAACATGAATGAGCATCAGGTGGCAATTGGTGAAACCACTTACGGAGGTAGAAGTGAATTAGGCTCACAACCAGGCGCAATAATGGATTATGGAAGCCTCATATATATAGCGCTTCAGCGCGCAAAGAGTGCACGCGAAGCTATCAGGGTCATGGCTGAACTGGTTGAAGAATACGGTTATTACAGTTCCGGAGAATCCTTTTCTATTTCTGATGCCAATGAAGTATGGATTATGGAATTGATTGGAAAGGGAGCGAAAGAAAAAGGTGCTGTATGGGTGGCCATGCGAATACCCGATGGATATATTTCAGGTCATGCGAATCAGGCAAGGATTACAACCTTTACCTTGGCAAACAGGCAAACTTCTATCACATGCAAACAGTTTGACCTGATTCTTCAACCCGGTATTGAAGTAATTTACTCACACGACGTTATATCCTTTGCCCGCAGTATGGGATATTTCAATGGAAAAGATGCTGATTTTAGTTTTTCCGATGCCTATGCTCC
Source organism: uncultured Bacteroidales bacterium (assembly GCA_964419945.1). Lineage (GTDB taxonomy): Bacteria > Bacteroidota > Bacteroidia > Bacteroidales > JAAYJT01 > JAAYJT01. Next base: position 4,489 of record CAYQRU010000114.1, read on the forward strand.
TGTTGACTTTGACGGAGCACGCTTTTGTGAAGCCAGGGTGTGGACCATATTTCGGAAAGTAAGCAATGATATGGAACAATACCTTGATTACGCAATGGGTCACAACCTTAAAAACCGGATGCCCCTGTGGATCATGCCAAACCGGAAAATATCGGTTCAGGATATGATGGCTTTTATGCGCGATGCTTACGAGGGAACACCACTTGATATGACCAACGATTTGGGCGCAGGTCCTTTTGAAAAACCTTACAGGTGGCGCCCCCTTACATGGAAGGTGGACGATGTGGAATATTGTAATGAGCGTGCTGTTGCAACACAACAAACAGGTTTTGTGTTTGTTACACAATCCCGATCCTGGTTACCAAACCCAATCGGTGGGATTCACTGGTTTGGTGTTGACGATGCAAAGAGTACTGTTTTTGTTCCCATGTACTGTTCAATCACCGAAATTCCTCTTCCCTACGCCGAAGACAATGGAGCAATGATGGAATGGTCGGACAATTCGGCTTTCTGGATCTTTAACCAGGTGTCGAACTGGGCTTACACACGTTACGATTCCATTATCAAAGACATTCAAAAAGTTCAGCAGGAACTTGAAAATAAATTTGTTGCCTATACCCCTGCCATTGACAAAGCGGCTCATGAATTGTATGCTGTTGACCAAACGCTGGCAGTACAGTTTCTTACTGAGTATTCAGTGAAACAGGGCAATTATACGTTTAATCGTTGGAAAGAACTTTACAGGTCGCTATTCATGAAATACCTTGATGGAAATGTCAAGTATTCCGATTCGCCAAACAAGAATCCGAAAGTAAAATTTCCCGGGTATAGTAAAGAGTGGTACCGCCGTATTGCTAATGAAACAGGCGACCATTTGAAAGTAGTTGAATGACAGATGCTGTAATTCTGAATTTATTTGATTTCATCATGATAAAACATTGGATATCAATCACATAAACAGGCTATGGGATCACAAGAGAATAAAAAGTCATCGTGGTTGCAAACCATTGTCATTGCAGTGTTAGCTGTATTAATTATCGTTTTAGTTATTTTTCTGGTTATTAATAAGGGCAAGGTTCGCGATATGCAAATTGAGAAAGAAGAGCAACGTCAGGCTTTTCAGTACGAACTCGATTCATTGCTCATGGAACATGAAGCCGTTAAGCTTGAGTATGGGAACCTGACAAAAATACTGGCCGAAAAAGACAGTGTCATACAGGCAAATGCCGTTGAAATTAAGCGACTGCTTGACACCCAATGGGAATATGTAAACGTTCAGCGTAAACTAGAACGCTTACGCTTAATTTCTCAGGGATATCTTCACCAGATGGATTCCCTGTATACATTGAATCGCGAGTTACAGGCTGAAAATCAAAAAGTTAAAGCGAATTATGAGAGAGAACGCACGCTGACCCAGGAATTGCAACGGGACAAGGAAACATTGACCGAAAAAGTTGAAGAAGCAGCGGTTTTGAGGACTTTTAATGTTTCCGCAACTCCAATTAATATACGCGGAAGCGGAAGAGAAACCGAAACCGATCGTGCACGTCGCACCGAACTTGTCAGAGTATGTTTTTCACTAGCTGAAAATACAATAGCTCCCCCGGGTATAAGGAATCTGTTTGTTAGAATTGCCCGCCCCGATAACCTGATTCTTGTTGCCGGTCTGGGCGACGATTATTCTTTTGTGTTCAATGGCAATGTATTACAGTACTCAATAATGCGGGAAGTTGATTATCAGAACAATGAGATTAAAATCTGCGGCGATTGGATCAACCGCAACACCTCAGAACCAATGCTTTCAGGACTCTATATAGTAAGTATTTTTACCGGTGATCATGAAATCGGACAAACTTCATTCACATTGCGATGATACAATCACTCCGGATTATTCCAGAATAATACAAGCAGGAATAAAAAATCCGGCCTCAAAAGCCGGATTTTTTCAGTTATTGCTATGACAGATTTCTGACTATTTGATAATGAGCTTTGCTCTTCCAAAGAATTCTCCATCCATTGAAACAACTTCGATAATATAAACACCTTTGCTCATAAGTCCGGTGTCAAGGGAGAGTTTTTGCTGTATGGCCTGCGTTTGAACCATAACATTACCCGTCACATCAAATATTTTGACTTTACAGGCTTTATCGGGCAGGGATACTGTAATCATGTCTGAAGCCGGGTTCGGAACAACTTTCAGTGCCATATATTTTCTGTTGTTTTGACCGATTCCGCTGGGTTCTCCGGTAATTGAAATATTGTCAATCTGCCACCATCTGTAGTTTCCTATTTCATAACGATATTTAAAACCAATATACACCATTGTGCCTGATATTACTGACATGTCAATGTTTCCTGATGAAGTCCAGGCTTCAGCCGAAGGAGGCTTTGTAAAGGAGAGCGCTGTCCAACTTGCCGAAGATGGACTGCCTGTTCCCTGATAATCAGTAGAATATAACAATTTCAGGTAGTTATCGTCATCATCAGAACCATAATTCCACCATGCATCAAAACTCAAAACTTCATTCATATAATTATTAAAATTGATGCCTGGCAAAATCAACCAGTCTTCCTCTGTCTCACCGGAATTATGGCCGTTGATCTGTGCCGAATGATTGGTGCTGTTATAATTCCATGTTTTTGTGGTTCCCGAAACGCTGTATACATAACAACTTCCCAGGTTGGTATTAAACTCTTCGGTGTAGGGAAGAGTGGTGGTAGCCGGAAGTGGAATGGTAGTGGCCTGTGTAGTCACTCCTGTAGAATAACTGCTCCCGTCATACGACCAAATTTTGTAATAATAAACAGTACCTGCCGTCAAATCCTCATGATTAACTGAAGTATTCGAACCAAAATACATCACAGTTCCCCCACCGGTAATTGCCTGACCCGGAATTTGAGTATCAGGGACAGTACCAAAGATTCCGCCGGCACTCCATGCAAGAAGCACAGGATTTGCATTGGCATTCAATTCCCAGCTTAAAACAATTTCAGATTCACTGACCGCAGAGGCAGTAAAATTCGCCGGGTTGTTTATCACAGTGATTTCGGAGAGACTCAGAATGAAATCATCAATCGCTAGTCCGGGAGAGAGGGTCTGTGTTTTTGCCCATCGCAGCATAATATATTCACCCGCAGCCAAAGTCCCGGTGCCGGCAAGTGGAACATTGTTAAACATAACCCTGTTCCCAGCAAGATTTCCATCAAGAGGACCCTCAGTACCGGAGTTTGGTGCTATAAAATCTAAATTTGTATTTGGTATCCATGTACCTGTCTTAATATCAGTGATGGGTGTCGCAGAAATGGCATAACCAAAAGCCAGCGTATGCGCATTGGAAGTCTGTCGCCATTGCTCTCCGGTAAAGCTGATGAAAATAGTTGAAAGATTTATTGGTGCCCCTGAGTTGTTTTGAAACTGAACTCCCTGGAAATAATCACGGTTTGCGCCCGAAATTGCTCCCATTGCCCTGTCGCCGTTGTCAGTAACTCCAAAACTTGTAGCGAAAGCAGAATTTGAAGTGCCATTGTTGGCATTATAACCGACGATGTTTGGATCTCTGTCACCAGGGCTTTGCCAGTACCACCCGGCAAGAGTCTGATTATCCGTCCAGAGATTGCCGGTTCCACCAGATGCAAGGATATTGAAATCCTGCTGATATGTGTAATTCAGATTGTTGATTGAGAGAGGAGGCGCCACCTGGGGTACGACAGTTCCATTACAGGTAACATTTACTGAGGTGGCATTGGGTGAGCCAACAACAATCAGCTCATTATTATATGTACCAACATCCAACCCATCCATCAACCTTACATAAATGGTGGCAGCTTCAACTATGCCTCCCACATGCTGCAGAATAACCGGATTCGCAGGCGCGAATCCGGCTCCGCTGACAATTGAGATTTCATAATGAGATGGCGGACTAACCGATATGTTATCAGTAAGATTTATACCACTCACAGTAAAGGGAATTTCATTTGAGGGACCACTGCCAATTTGATATGTAAAGCCAAAAAGACTTGTTGGATCAACCGTGATCAAAGGCGAGTCAGCCTCAAATATGTGAATATCGTCAACCCTCCAGCGTGTTGGATTATCTGTTGAATAATATTTAAAAGCAAGAAAAACCTTTATTCCCGCAATTCCGGAAAGATCAATATTCCCTGAAAAAGCAGTAACTTCGGTTGTGCTATTTATTCCTCCCGGTTGTTGAAAAGGTATTTCAGACCAGGTAGCTTCTGTGGGATTTCCTGTGCCTGCATAATCGGATGAATAAAAAAGCTTAAGATAATTAACTTCATTATTCACTCCGTACTGGGCATAGGTATTGAAATTCATGATTTCATTTGAATAATTATTAAAATTAATGCCCGGAAGGATCAGCCATTGTTCTTCAGGGATCATCCCATTGAAACCGTTTGCGGCAGCAGAATTTGAGAAGAAATACCAGGGTTTTATTCCGGCAACAGTATATGGGTAACAATCTCCCAGGTCAGTTTCGAAAGATTCAGCAAAGGGCAATGTGGTGTAAACTGGATCGTGTAAAGTAGTGGCATTGGTGGTAACGCCTGAAGAATAGTCATTCCCGCTCTTCGACCAGGCTTTGTAATAATATTTGGTGTTGGGCGTAAGACCGGAGTGATTAAATGCCTGGTTATTTCCAAAATATAAAACTGTGCCACCACCGTTGATTTCATTCCCTGGTTGATAATCACCCGAAGGTGTTCCAAAATTTCCGTTGCTTGTCCAGGCCAGAAGCACATTGTCGTTGCTGGTATTCAATTGCCATGCAAGGTCAATCTGGCTTGTACTGATGGCTGATGCTGTCAGGTTAGAAGGAGGCATAATACCGCCAACCTGCGATGCATTCAACTGAAAATTGTCAATTCGATTATTACCCGATGCATTTGTTGCACCATTTAATGTATAGCGAAGGTAAGCGTTTGGAGCCAGATTAAGAGCCGATAGTTCGATGGTGATTATCCCGCCGGGTGATGCTGCAGGATTTATCGCCTGACCTAAATCGGTAAAAATTACTCCGTCAGTACTCCATGACCACTGGTTGTTATTAAAGCCAGTCGAAGTCTTTTGTGACCAGTAAGTTATTATCAGGTTTTCAAAACCATCCATGCTGAATTCAAACTGGATGTATTTCCCGTTCATTGCATTGCTTCGAAGGCTAAGAGATGCGCCAGCCGGATCACCAAAAAGAACATTTTGTGTGCTTCCGTTAAATCCATCAGTGAAGTTAAGATCTCCCCAGGTCCATGTTCCGGCTGTGATGGTTCCGTTTCCGGAACTTGCAGGGATCGGGGCATTCCAGGGTGTTCCGTTGGCGCCTGTGTTAAAATTCCAGTACGCTATCAGTTCCTGGGCATTAACGATCAGGTTGTAAAACATAGAAAACAATAATAAGAATGTTGTTTTCATTAGTAGAGTTCTTCTTTTCATGGTCTTTGGTATTAAATTAACAATTATGTTGCGATTCTATTTGGCGTCCGGATACCGAAAGTATCAGAGCTGGGACGATCAGAAGATATTCAATAAAGTTTCAAAATTAAGAAATAAATTCCTTGATGTTCACAATGGGAATGCCTAAAATATGAAAATGGATGATTTTGCCGGAGATAAATTGAATATCCCCAAGATTATTCATGTCAAATATGCCCATTATTTGCAAGAACGAAAAACCACCCGATCAGTGATGGGTGGTTTTTGCAATTAGATCAGAAAAAGTAAAGGATTGAACGGGTTTCAAAATATCTATGTATCCTCCGGTACAAATTTTGCGTTCATCATCCTATTTTGGCGCCGGAGCCGAAAGTTGGCTTTGATCTTTCTCAGGAGTGGTTTTGGGAGCATTATCAACGACTTCCCCTTTGATTCTCAATACGATGGTCTCGTTAGCAATCGAATTTGAGGTAACTACAATAGTTTTGTTAATGGTGTGAGGCCTGTTAAGCGTAGTATATTTTACTTTGATTTCTGCGCTTTTACCAGGCAATACCGGCTCACGTGGCCATTGAGGGACTGTACATCCACATCCTGCTCTTACATTCGAAAGCACAAGTGGTTCGTTTCCTGTGTTGGTAAAGGTAAACACACAATTGCCATCGCCGTTAATCGGAATTGAACCATAATCATGGGTTTCTTTATCAAAAACTATTTGAGGACCGTTTACTTTTGGTGGATCTTGGCTGTAGCCAGAAACGGAGAAAGAAAACACTGTTATGAGTGCGACAGCCATTAATAAAAGCTTCTTTTTCATAGCTTTAAAGATTTAGTTGATAAATGATAATTTTGTTTTAATGTTCTACCTGTATATTTTGATGAAAATAATTTAAATTCATATTTTATTTGGATTCCGGGGTTCTGCTTTTATCCATAAGTTTTTCCGGTGAGATGCCAGTTGGTGGTTCAATAACAGTACCCGTTAACCGCAAGATAACGGACGACCGGTTAATGGCATTTGATGTTACAACTATACTTCTGTTGATCTGATGGGGTCGGTTAAGTGTGGTATACCTTACTTTAATATTGGCGGTATCGCCTGGTAGTATAGGCTCCCGGGGCCATTGTGGTACCGTACATCCACATCCAGCTTTTACGTCGCTTAAAATCAATGGCTCGTTACCTGTATTACTGAACCTGAAAATACAGTTTCCGTCACCATGCATGTATACCTCTCCGTAATTATGTGTTTCTTTATCGAATACGATCTGGGCGCCATTTGCTGATTCAGATGTCTGGGCTTCTGCTGAACAAACCGGGCAGAGAATAAAAACCACAAAGATATATACGATTAGAGGAATGGTTTTCATGGAAAATTTCTGTAGTCAGGATGCAAAATTACTATTTCACGGGATAATTGGTGATTATTTGTGAAAAAAAATCACTATTGTCCGGTAAAAGTAGAAAATTATTTTTTTTCTTTTATAATTGCTTGG
>CAYQRU010000115.1:0-11430 GCA_964419945.1 uncultured Bacteroidales bacterium
ATGATATTAATGCTATTTATTGTAAATGTTTGTTTACAATAGCTTATTGGCTCAAAGTAATTTTCTGAAATTCCTTTAACTTCAGGATAAAAAGAGTTTCTTTGACTGATGGTATTAATGCCTTTGCAAAAAAACTTTCCATTTTTAATTTCAATCTCAGCAATCAATCCTTCTTTCGTGCTGCTATATTTTTGATCAAATAAATGGTTTCCAAGTGAAAAATAAACGGGTTTATCATCTATTAGTTCAGGTTTTTGTACAACATGTGGATGATGACCAATAATTAAATCCGTACCATTTGAAATTAACCATTGTGCAGCCTTTCTTTGCTCATTGTTGGGCCATTCAAGCAATTCACTGCCCCAATGCACAGAAACTATGACAATATTTGATAATGTCCTTGCCAATCGTAGTTTCTGTTTGATTTCTATTGAAGGTACTTCGTATCTGGAACTATCTCTGTTCAATACAAGATTTATGGCAATTATAGAAATAATGCAACCTTTAGTATTGAAAAAATAGGGCGAGTTTTCAAGACTAATGCTCTTAATGTTATTTTCAGCAAGTGTTGAGATGGTTTTAGTTTTTCCTTTTATTCCCAAATCTAAACTATGATTATTTTCAACTGTAATCGCATTAAAACCAGCATTAACAAGCAATTCAATATCACTACTGTCAATTGCAAAAACCGGTGATTGTACCAATGGATTAATTTGTTCTCTTGAATTTCCAACTGCACCTTCCAAATTTCCAATTACTAAATCGGCAGACTGGAAAAGAGTTTCGAGTTTTTCCCATGGAAATGTATTTCTTGTAATATATTCTTCTTTAACATTCCTCGATAAAAGTATGTCACCAACAAATAAGATTCGAATCGGGTCACTCTTTTTATCGCAAGAATTAAGAAAAAAAATGCATGAAATTATCAATAACCAGTTTTTGCCATTTCGTTTGCTGTTTGATTTGAAATAAATGGCTTTAACCAAAATAGAAATTCCTGATTTTTTACTTTCTCTCTCCATTCTTCATCGTTTAGTATTTGTCCTGATTCGAATTCGTAATATGAATAAACAGCACCCTTCACAATTTGATGCCTGCCATAAAAAGGAACTATATGATTCCATTCTATTGAATTACCAACTGCTGCCATCAAGAATGGTGAAATATTACCATCCCCAAAGACATCGGCAATTTTAGGCATAGGGTCTGGGTTCGATAATGCATAATCTTTGTTAGAAAGGCTATTAAAAACAAGGAAAAGGTGTTCGGCTACTCTTGCTACATATAGGATTTTTTCATTTTCTTCATTTGTTAACTCAATTCCTTTTCGCTCTTTTTCAGCCATTGCCTGAAATGCTCTTGCCTCTTGAGCAGCTTCTTTTAGGCGTGATACTATACCGTCATATAGAGAACGTTTTTCTGCATTGTACGATTCTGCAATATCTGATTTGTTCTCAATAGTTTTCGAAACATATTTTACTACCTCGTCAAATAATCCTGCAATTGCTGCAAATGTATAAGGGTCGGGTTCAACATAGCCTCTTGGTGCCCTCATTAAAATTTCCTCAAAACCACCTTCACCACATTCAGCAGCACCCCTTTCATTTACTAAAACTGTTGCATGACGCAATGTTGCCCATGTGGCCAAACCCGTTTGTAACCTTTTTGTTTGCCATAAGGTTTTGTCTTTAATTTCGTTGGTGGAAGAAACTGTATCAGCCCATTGTATAGCCATTGCATTAAGCCAACTGTTATAAATATTATCCTTAAAATCTGCTTTATTTGTGTTGGTTTTATAGTTTTCCCTAAGATTATTGATTACTTTTTTCAAAGGTGGATATTTCTCAAAATCAGATTGCAATAAGCTTTCGGCAAATTGATTTCCAAATGCCGATGCTAAATCCAAACCCGAAGGTAACAAACGTAATCCGCCAGGTCCTTTTACCTGCAATTCTTCCGGTGAATTCTCATGGTATACCGTTGAAAACAATACTTCGTTATCAAAACCCCATGATAAGGGAAATATCGTTTTGGTGTCCTTTGGATTTTTGCAATATGATGGTAAAGTTTGTTTTATATCTGTCCAAACCATTTGAGAACGAGAAGGTGCGATAAAGCCGGTATAGCTATTTATCCAAGCCTCAGCAAATGTTGTAATTTCATTTGGTAGTTGTTCCAGTTCTTTTAATGCTTCATCATCATTTGCGAGTATAGTTGTAAAATACCTGAAAGCCTTAAAATATTTTTCCATTTCAGGTGTTGATGTATAATGTCCTCTCGGTTTTAAATCAGAAAAGGCATAATCCTCATTCGTGATTTCTGAAATACCATCCGAAGCTTGTTCAATCCTTTGGACTTCCTGATTAGTTGAATTATCATTTGACTTAAAATCTTGTAATACTGTAAAAACCTTATCCCATTTGGAGTTCTTCGATTTATAATATACACTTGCTTTGTCAACGAATTGCCAAAAATTAGGTATTGCTTCATCACGTTCTTTTACTATAAAAAGTCCCTGATAAGCGGAGCCAAATAATTCCCAAAAAATATCAGTTGTTACTAAATAAGGGCGTGTTGGTGAACTTCTATCATAACTGTTACAATAATAATTTTCAGTTTCGTAAAGTTTATACAATTGGTCACTATGATTTGGTCTGAATAAACCAAAATTGTCCTGAAATAACTTTAATTCCTCTTGCGATTCAATATACATCCAGGCATTTTGAACATCGGCTAAAGGAAAATTAATTGGCAAGAAATTTAAGGCGTATGAGTCTTTGACTTTTGTTAATCCAACAGTGCCTTTGCCATCGGGAACAGATGATGGCGTGGATATAAAATTGTAATCAGTTAGTTGTTTTTCTTCCGTTTTGGCAGGTAGTATGTAAATTCCAATACCAGAATTTTCTTTTTGCCAATGTAATAATCCTATTCCATTGGGGGTTGGTGTAATTGTCCCTCCTTTTTTAATTCCAACGTTTATTGGCTTTGAATCTCCCCATGCTCTTGAATCATAGGTAGCTATATTAAAACTATTGTTTTTGTCTTCCCAAATTAATTTATGTCCGGCTGGATGAAAAGATATTGGTAATGCCCACAATGATTCTATCTCGCTTGGTGGCATATCAGCATCTAATTCTTCATATGATGTAAAAGTTTTAGCTGGCCCAATTACCTGATAAAACCTGCTTCCAAATTCAGTAATAGATACTACTCGATAGGTTTTATCCCCATTGTCCATCCCAAAAAAAATCCGGTATGCATAATGACTTTTTTGTGTTTTGGAATCATATCCCGTTATAAAAGGTCTGGGACAAGAAACTAACCTTCTAATTTGCTGTGAAGATTTAAATATACATTTGTTCGTCCATTCGCCATTCTTTTTTTCAATACGCAGAATACTATATTCCGAATTTATAGCTCCCATTACAAACAAGGCATTAGCTAATGGATGCCAGGTAATAGCCTTGCAAATAAAACTATCAGGTAACTGATAGAATTCAGAAGTTTTTATTTGTCCAATTTCCCAAAACTGAATCTGACTGTTTGATTCTCTTTCTGTAACTATGGCAACAATTCTACCGGCTGGCGAAACATCATAATCAATAACTTTTTCATTTTCCGAAAATGTAAGTTTACTAATGTTTTCAGGTGAAGATAGGACATTGAGTTCAGGAATATCAAACACACCATCAATGGAATTAACTGAATCTATATTTGATGTTTGGATTACATTACTTTTTTCCTGATTTGGGTTTTTATTACCACAGGAATAAACAATAAAAATTGCAAAAGAAATCAAAAGTAGTTTTAATGTGTTCATATCAATTATTTTAAACTATCACAAAATAGTCGTTCAAAACATTTTGTGCGGAGTGAAAAAAATTAAAACACAGAAGGTAAGGCAATGAGTGTCGGTTTACTCGTTGTCCGTTTGTTGTATCGTTTGTATGTCTGTGTTCACCTGTCAAAATGGTTTACTTTTTCTGTTTTACTGTCCGTTACTTTCTGTCGGGTCGTTGAATTTTGCGCTTGTAAACAACTAGTAAATATCTAAATAGACTTGTCACTTTTTGATGTTTCCCTGATCGCTGCTTTTATGCCTAACTTCATTTGCCAGGCGATCAAAGGCTGATTATTCTTTCATTACTCTTCTTTATTTAGTGGGTATAGATCTTAGTAGTCTTAATGTTGCTGGGTTCGGGCAGAGCCTGTAATTATCTGAGGTCAATGCCATTTCAGGCAGGTGAGTAGTCCGGTATATTGCTGGATAAATTCCACTTTGGCGTAAGCTGCAGGAAGCTGCCTTTTTGCTTAAACCGGCAGCTTCAACAGCACATATCATGATAATTCGCACACTGCTGCCATTGCAGGGTTCTTCCCAATACTGTCCATCACCCCGCAGGATTAAAAAAGTTTCGTAACCGGTTTTCAATAAAAAAAACTGTCCAATTTCCTGATTTTTTCCTGATTTATTCATATAATTTCTGATAATGGGCTAAAACCCATGGTTATCCTTTACCTGGTTTTTTCCCCGACCTAAAGGTCGGGATAACGAAAAAGTTTGATTAGCATTATTTTACACATGTTTGTGAATGATTCAGGTTAAATATTTTTCTCTCAGTTAATTCTTTTTTCATACGTAAAGCCTCTGTTTCCTCAGCATACTGGCATTACATAATTCCGGATTGCACATGAACGCGGATCAGAAGTAATAAAAGAAAGTGAGTAACAACCTCAGGTTACCGGTTTCTTTTGCGTTCTTCACTTTTCCTTTGGTATCGGGTGTGCCATACGCCGCTGCGGTATATTCCAGTTCGGTTGATATCTGTAACTTGTTTGAAATGAAAGATATGGAAGGGGCAATCCGGTATAAATAACCAATATCGAGATTGGCATCTTTTACATACCCGCGTGAGTAATAAATTCCAATATTGTCATGCGTAGTGCCGAAATTCTTACTGTAGCCTCCGTAAAGACTAAGCCGGACATTGTTCCCGTAACTGATAAAGCTCCAGATGAACAGATTGTTTGTAGGAGTATAGGTTTCAGTCATGGTGGTTGTATCTTGCGAGCGAACTGCATAACCGCCCATCATCAGGTGCTCAGTGAGGTTTTGCCCGTAAATGGTTTTGCCACTCCACAAAAACTTGTCGTTGGTATATTTTATATAAGCCATGCATGCATAGGAGCCTATCTTCTCATTGGTTCTGAGTTTCGTTTCCGGAGTTTCGATTCGGGGTTGAAGAATTTTGTAGTCGGCGGCAATGCCCCAGACATAATGTTCATCCTTATACTGGAGTTGCAGGTGCATGTTGGGCATGAGTGCATTTCGCATATAGATGGGAGAGAAGCCATCGGGTCCGCTGCTTGCATTGTCGCGTTGCGAGATGAAGGCCAGGCTTAGATTATACCTGCTGAAGAATTGGGTGAAGCTGAGTTGCGGATTTCGCACAAAAGGTTGAAAAGGAGCCCCGGTATTTAACGAAATGACGTTGGGAAACACCTCGGCAACAAATATGGGGTGCCAGTACTGACCAAATAGCAATTCAGAATTTTTCCAGCGCAGCTTTCCGTATGCATGGCGAAGCCTGAAACCATTGATATCGGCATTGGTAACGCCTGAAAAGTCGGCTTCGATCACGCCTGAGGTTTTGGCTCCAAAGGCATCAGGACCGGTGATCACCCCGGTAAGACGCGTAGTAATCGGACTGAAGTTAAAGATGGGATGAGCGTTGATGTCTTTTCCATTCTGATCAAAGCGTTCATATGCCGGATAGACCAGAAACAGGTCTTCACGAACGCCGACAATTTGCCGGCTGTCGTACCAGTAATCACTTTTTACAAATCCTTTGAAGTGAATGCCGAATTTCTTTTTCTCTTCCTGATCATCATTTCCTGCATACAGGCCTAAAGCAAAAAACAGCATCATCAGCAACGTTGTGTTTCTCATAGTTGGTAGTTTTAGCGTCAATAGATAAAATGAACAGTTAACAATCTTTTTGCACGGGTACTTAGTCTACAGAGAGGGACTACACCTTCGAAACATTTCCAGGTTTGGGTTTTCCGGTCAACAGGCTGAAAGCAGGGTTCAGCAGCAAGGAAGAAATCATGCCTACCGTACCAGCCTGTGGAGAGGGGACTCCGGTAAAATAGAGGATCAGGCAAATGCTAAGGCCTCCGATACCGGAAACGAGAGCGCCGGCAAGGTTTGCACGTTTGGAAAATAGTCCCCAGACGAAAGGTCCCAGAAAAAATGAGCCAATGGCACCCCAACTGATCCCAAGGATGGTAACGATGGAATCGAAATTCATGTAAGCCAGCAACACTGATAGAAATACAAAAAATGCGCTCATGATACGCATAAGCATGGTGAGCGCCTTGTCAGAGATGTTTTTCCGGATGAATCCCGCATAAAAATCCTTGGCAAACGAAGAGCTTGAAATAAGCACCAATGCTGCCAGTGTAGACATTGAAGCCGATAAAATCAACAGCAGGATCACTACTGACAATGCTTCCGGGATAACGTTGGTGAGCAGTTCGGGCATCAGCCGATCCACGACAGGACTGCCATCACGAAAAGCCGCCGGGGTATTTTCAGGACTCAGAAAAACCCTGGTGGTTGAACCAACAAAATAAGCAACACCTCCTATAAGAATCGCGAAGAAAGTGGAGGCGATCATGCCTGTCATCACCGATCTGCGGTCGCGTATCGCATAGAATTTCTGAACCAGTTGCGGCATGGCAAAGGGTGCTACGCTGGTAAGAAAGACCAGTGAGAATAAAGGCCACCACCCCGGTGGACCTACAACTTTTACCAGTGCAGGTTTAATCTGCTGCAGCGAACTGGTGATATTTTCCAGGCCTTTCCCTTCCCTGATTGTGCTGATCAACAGGACAATAACTCCCACTGTCATGATCAGGCCAAAGATCATATCAATGCGTGTCATTGATTTATATCCGCCAAGCACAAGGTAAACAGCAGTCAGCAAACCCATAAAAAGCAAAGCATAACCGTACGCAATACCGAAATTGGAGGTGAAAAGATAGGAAAGCCCCATAAATACTGCTGCTGAATAGGGAACCATAAAAATAAAAATGACAAAGGACGATAGCAATTTCAGCAGTGGGCTTTGGTAACGTTTTTCGAGAAACTCACTGAGGGTGCTCACACCATATTCCGATGACATTTTCTTTATACGCCAGCCCAAAATTGCCCATACGGCCAACACTCCCACAAAGGCATTAAAAAAAGCAACCCAGAGCCCGGAATAGCCAAAATTCCATCCGATTGATCCGGCAAAACCAATAAATAATACGGCTGAAAAGTAAGCCGTTCCGTAGGAGAAAGCTGTCATCCATGGTCCGACATTACCGCCGGCAAGAAAAAAATCGCTGAAAGATTTTGTCTTGCGCAGGCCAAGCAGCCCTACCACAATGATCATAATCGCATACAACGCGACAATTGTAATTTTTAGAGCCATGAGTTCTGATAATTTAATGAGAGGGAAATTTATAAAAAGTGCAAATGTAGGAGAAAAGTGTTTTGGTATTCATGTGTTCGGGTATTAGGGTGTTCGGAGTTCTTTATTTCCCCTGGTCCCGTAAACAGGGTATAGTATTTTTAATTTTGAATTTGGAATTTTGGACTTGGAATTTGGTACTTGGGACTTGGGACTTGGAACTTTAGCCTACATGGCAATCTTTCTGATTTCTTTATCTGTCTTAATACTTTTTTGAAATTCTATGTGTTTGATGGCAAAACGCAGCTCCGTCCAGCTAACTTCTTCACCCAATGTTGATTTGGCTTCTGAGAGGGTAAACTCCTTCAGTTTCTTAAACACTGAAAGGATATTGGAAAGCTTGCGGGCGCTCAAAACCTTTTCAACCTCGATTTCACCGGTTCCCACATAATGTGCCAGGTGCCCTTCGATGGTTGAGGTCGCAAGATTACGCTCTGCGGCAATTTCAGAAATGGTTTTTCCCTGGCTGAATAATTCGTAACTCACCCGCCTGGAGTCGGGTTTCTTTTCTTTTGCTTCCTGCACCATTACAGAATGATCAATGGTTTTGTCAATATTCTTTTCTTTCAGATAGGTGCTGATGATCTCAAGGATTTTTTCACCGAACTCATTGATTTTTTTTTGACCCATACCTGTGATGTTCAGCAATTCTTTTCGGCTTAACGGGAGCCGGTCAGCAATTTCACGCATGGCTTTGCGGGGGAGAATACGGTAATGGGTTACATCACGTTTATTCGCTGTACGATCGCGCCATTGCCTGAGTCTTGTGTAAAGTTCCGGATGGGCAGTCATTTCTGGTGTGATTTCTTCGGCTTGCATGCCTTTGTTTGATCCCTTCTCTTCAATCGCTGATTTGGCTCTGATCTCGAGGTATCGCGACAGGGTAAATCCATTCGCGCAGCCACGGAGGCATGAAAGCTTCACATGTCTTTCGCTGCCAAACCGTTCCAGCAGATCGTTTACTGTTTTGAGCACTGCTTTGTTATCCGAACCGATGCCAGGGAAAGATTTGATCATGAGGTTTTCAAAACGTGGAACAAAATATTCACAGGCTTTTTTAATCCGATCCTGCAATGTATCATTGTTTTCAATATCAGGGTTTTGTTGCAGATATTGCTGCACCTGGATCTTGAATTTTTCAGCAATGGTGATGATCTCTGATGTTAGCGCCAACTCTGTACGAGCCAGTTTAACTGCAATTTCAGGATCAAAAGCGGATGCATTGTCACTGAGGAGTTTTTGAAGATAGCTGATACGTCGCCCGTAGATGGAAAAATCGAACAATTCTTCAACCAAAGAGCGTCCATAAGCATTTTTAGCTTCTTCGAGTTGTTTTTTGTCAGGTATATTTTCCTCTATTTTATTCACGTACCTGCTCACTGTAAGATCGTTTTTCAGTGCCTGGGAAGTGATGGAAGTGCTGAGAACGATGCCTTCAAGCGTCCGGCACCGGCTCAACGCCACATATACCTGTCCGTAGGCAAAAGCCTGTCTGGCGTCAATAATGACTTTGTCGAATGTGAGACCCTGACTTTTGTGAATGGTGACAGCCCAGGCAAGTTTCAGCGGGTACTGTTCAAAGGTGCCAATGATGGTTTCCGAAATTTCTTTGGTGGATTCATCGAGTGTGTAACGGCAATTATGCCACTGCAGGGGGGTAACTGCGACAGGATTTTCACTGTCGGGACATTTCACATAGAGCACCTCATCATCCACCCTGACCAGCCTGCCAATTTTACCATTGTAAAACTGCTTAAGTGGTGTAGGGTCGTTTTTCACAAACATAACCTGTGCGCCGGTTTTCAACTTCAGGGTTTCGCCGGTGGGATAGTTAAATTCAGGAAAGTCACCTTCGATGACTGCATGAAATGTATATGGTTTCCCTTTCAGTGCCTGCAGCTTATACTCATTGATGTCCTGAGCCTGGTAATTATGCGTGGTCAGGGTGATATAGTCCTCATCGTCACCGGGCACAAAATTGGGCTTAAGCCTTTTTTCAAGTGCATTCAGTGCTTCCTGATCCAATTTATTATCACGCACCTTACCCAATAAGCGAATGAATTCTTCATCACGCTGGCGGTACACTTCAATGAGTTCAATGCATACATAATCAGTATTTTGAAGCGCTTTGCTACTGAAAAAATACACCGAATCGTAATAGTCGCGCAAAAGCTTCCATTCATCATCTTTTGCGATAGGAGCCAGTTGCTGGAGGTCGCCGATCATCAGCAATTGTACTCCACCAAATGGAATGTTTTTTTTCCGGAAGCGCCTCAACACGGCATCAATAGCATCCAGCAGGTCTGCACGCACCATGCTGATCTCATCAATAACCAGCAAATCAATACTTTTGATGATATTGATTTTTTCACGGGTGAAACGCTGCAATCGTGCTGCTGCCTGTTTTGCCCCGTTACCGGTTACCGGCATACGCAAAGCAAGTTCTTCGGGAACCTGGGGTCCGAAAGGGAGTTGAAAGAATGAATGAATGGTGACTCCACCTGCGTTGATTGCTGCTACACCGGTAGGTGCAACAATGATATGGCGTTTCCATGTGATGTTTTTCAGGTTTCGCAAAAAAGTGGTTTTTCCGGTCCCGGCTCTTCCTGTTAAGAATATATGCCTGCCTGTGAAACGAACATATCCGGCTGCAAGTTCAAGGCGTGGATTATGACTTTGCGTCCATTGGTTCATGATAGGGGAGAGGTTTTGACGGGATAAAAATACAATTATTTCAATATACAAGGTTGTAATACAGCCAAAAGAAACGATCAATAAATTTGTTTGTCAAATCACATAATTCATTTAGATTTGCGATTTATTTATTAACCGGGTGCTGCCTGTATTATTTACCATCGGGATACTACTTTCGTTGTTACTTCTGCTGCAAAATGCCAGAAGTCATGGTTCTGCCTTGTACCTTGCAGTTTTTTTTCTGTTGATAAGTCTGTACGGATTTATTCAATATACCCTGTTATATTCAAAATCGCTGCTTCTGGTCAGCATTGTCTTTGTCAATCTTGGTTCACCTACTTACCTGATCGGGCCGGTTTTTTTATTTTACATCCGAAGTGTGCTGAAAGATGACTTCCGTTTGAAAAAGACTGATTTTCTTCATCTGGTTCCGATGCTGGTATATTTTACCCTCACTTTCTCTTATCTTATATCACCCTGGTCGCACAAAACCGAGGTAGCTTCTCATATGATTGAGGGTTTAATAAATATCAGAACCTTCGATGAAGTGCTGCTTTATAAAATTTTCCCAAAACCGGCAGTATTTCTGAGTCGCCCTGTACTGGCTCTGATGTACGCTATATGGTCAGGAATACTGATAATCAGATATGTAAGACAAGGATTGGAGAATTCGGTTTTCACGCAGCAACGGTTTATGATCACATGGTTGATCATTCTTTTCGTTTCTTTTTTTATGTTGCTTGTCAGTCATATACTGACTTTGAGCCAATCCATTGCATTTCAGAATTTTGTTGTGTTCTATACATTAAACATTTTCCAGTTTTTATCGGTGGCCAGCCTGGCCGTACTTTTGATTTCGCCATTCTTTTTTCCGGGCATCTTGTACGGATTGCCCCGGATACCTGCTCCTTCGACTTCGTCATATAAGCATCAATCCGAAGAAATTATTACAGCTAATGATGGACAAAAATCAGCCATTCCGAGGTTTGAAGCAGATTATATGCGTGCAATTGATGCAAAAGTTGAAACCTATATGCGCGAGCATCAACCTTTTTTACTTCCGGGTTTCAATTTGCCACAATTATCAGTGTTAACGGGTATTCCTGTGCATCACCTGGCAGCATATTTCCGTGATTATAAATTGAAAACACTCACAGACTTTCGCAATGAATGGCGCATCGAACATGCCAAAAAGCTTATTGCAGAAGGCAAG
>CAYQRU010000116.1:0-3029 GCA_964419945.1 uncultured Bacteroidales bacterium
GGATAAACGAAATAATCCGCCAGTTTTCCTTCCTCCACACATTTCTTCAAAAAGGGGCAAATACTTAAGTAACTTAACATGAATTTATGAAAACCAATATTCTGATTCTTGCAACATTTATTATTCTCTCAGTCAAAACTGAAGCTCAACCTGCCTCTCAAACCAAAACAACCAATCCATTTATAGTTGAGTCCCTTTCCATGATCCGGGGCGATTCGCTGCTATCCTACATGCAGGCACTTCAGGATTTTGAAACCCGGTTTTGCCTTGCTCCTAACAGGAAAGAAGTAGCTATCTGGCTAATGAATAAATTTTTATCATTCGGAATTCCCGAGGTTAGTATTGATTCTTTTCAGTTTTATGTTAGCTGGCCGAATGACACTATGACCTGGCAATATAATGTGATAGCCAAAATTCCGGGTCAGGTTTGTCCCGACTTTGAGATAGTAGTAATGGGTCATTACGATAGTTCCGTGTTCTCCTGGAATGGTAATCCGATGAATAATGCACCGGGAGCGGATGACAATGCATCAGGAGTAGCGGCAATTCTTGAATGCGCAAGAGTGATCATGGAAATGGATTATTCACCTGAAAGGTCAATCATTTTTTTAGCAACCGCGGCTGAAGAGCTTATGTCTTTTGGAAATTCAGGAGCTACGCATTATGCTCAACAAGTTTTTGCTGAGAACCGGAAACTTGGAATGGTTATCAACAATGACATGATAGCGTATAATGAAGATTCCTGGAAATTGATCATCGTTGACGACCACAAATCTGCCCATATTAATTATATGGCAACGGAAGTAATTGAAAATTATACCAGCCTGAATTATGATTTCGATAATTCAGTTGGTTTCTGCGATCTTGAGCCCTTTGTTGATCGCGCTTATTCAGGAATCTTTTTCATAGAAGATTATCCGAGGAATCCATATTATCATACCATTAACGACGTGGTTGATCATTTGGATACAACTTATCATGCAGAAATGACCAGGGTTAGCCTTGGTTTGTTGCTACACTATGAGACAATCACTACAGAGGCAGCATTAGCTGAAATTTCAGATGTGCCAATAGCTAACTGTTCTGGTAGTATCAACCCGGTTATTACAGTCCGTAATCTGGGTTCTGACACCATCACTTCAATCAATGTTGTTTGCATAATTAATGCTTATGACACTATTGTTTTTTCTTGGACGGGTACAATTCCATTTCTTGAAAATGCACAAATAGAATTACCTGAAACCCTGTTTGCACTTCTCGATGCAAACGATCTCAAAGTAATCCTTGATAATATTAACGAAACAACTGATCATTTCGCTGGTAATAATTCAATGAGCATCAGTTTTGGGAAGGCAATACCTACTCCCCATGAGATTAAGCTAAGGATTAGGCTCGATAACAAACCAGAGGAAATTACCTGGGATATCAAAAATAATGAAGGTGAAACGGTTTTCAACGGGGGGGCTTATTCAACACCAAATACAATTGTTAACGTAACCATGAATTTCGAAGAAATGGGTTGTTATACCTTTACAATCAATGATACCGGGGGTGACGGTTTGAAACCGCCGGGCCATTTTTTGCTTTACTATGGAACAAATAGCCAGATAATATTTGGAACCACTTTCGGCAATCAGGCTCAAACTCAATTTGATGTAGGAAATACCTTGTTCGTATTTGAACCTGGTAGCTCAGAGGGCATCAGGCTGCATCCGAACCCTGTTCAGGATTATGGTTTCATTGAATTTAACTTAAACTCCGGTT
Organism: uncultured Bacteroidales bacterium; assembly: GCA_964419945.1. Classification (GTDB taxonomy): domain Bacteria; phylum Bacteroidota; class Bacteroidia; order Bacteroidales; family JAAYJT01; genus JAAYJT01. Next base: position 1,765 of record CAYQRU010000116.1, read on the forward strand.
CTTTTGTTGAAATTACTGTTTATAACTTATTTGGACAAAAGGTATATGATCTGGCCAGACAGCACTATAAATCAGGCATACATCAGTTAAAGTATTATGTCGGAAAATTGTATTCAGGTGTTTATATCATTTCCATCCGATTGAATGACAATCATTTTGTCAGGAAAATCTTAAAACAATAGGAAAATCTATAACCCCAGCACGTCTTTTCCCTGCCTGAAAACGATATCAACCGGCAGGCCTGTAGCATTTACCTTATCGAGGTCTTTGCGGAGTTGTTCGGTCATTACGCCGAAATTTTCAACAAGATTTTTCGCGGCTTCGTAGTCGCCGTCTCCCTGGATGGTCAGGATTTTTTCTACCTGGGCAATCACCGAGGCTTTCATTTGCTCAAAGTTCACCCGATAGGTTCCGTTGTCCTGGTAAACAAAAGCATCGCTTTCCTCAAAGTATTTCATGTTCAGCATGTTGGCCTTGCCGTGGGCACTGGCAGCGCCAAAGCGGCTCGAACGGAATATACCGGCAAAAAAGGTTACATAGTTGTTCATCACTTCGCCGCTGGTGATCTCGCCCATCTCATACAACTTTGTAACAAGGTAAAGCCCCATGATATCGGCCTTGGCTTCCTCGATAGAAGAGTAGTATTCGCGCAGGGCTTCGCGGGCAGGACCTTTACCGTTTATGGTGTTTTTTACTCCCATGCCATGCGATACTTCGTGGAAAGTGGTGTTCTCAAAAAAAGCATCAAAGGTGATATACTTACGCTGGCTTTCGTCAATCAGCATATTGGCTATCGGAACCAGAATCTTGTCGAACTTGGCCTTCATGGAGTTTTTCAGTTGCAATTTCCGGCTCCCGACAGCAAGGTGTATTTCGGGGTCGTTGGGCAGGTTGATGGCTATGGTCTTGCTTCCGGCATTGCAATCGCCGGCATAGTACAATGCATAATACACATTCATATCGGCATCGGTTCCGGGCATTTCGGTTTTATAGGCCGGGTCAACAGGCAAACCGGCCTGAAGGCCGGGCAGCATAGCATTGTATTTTTCAAGCCGGGCACTCCATTCGGGGTCTTTGACCAGCACAAACGATTCATGGGCGGCTTTGTAGCCATACAGGCCGTCTTCATAATTTTCGATGGGTCCGACCACAAAATCAATGTTGGAGGTTTTCATGGCCATCCAGGCAAAATCGCTGGGTTGGTAACTATTGGAAAGCAGCGCATCGGCACGGGCAAGCAGGTAGTTTTTCAGGCCTTCATCTTC
>CAYQRU010000116.1:3129-11406 GCA_964419945.1 uncultured Bacteroidales bacterium
TGGAAAGCAGCGCATCGGCACGGGCAAGCAGGTAGTTTTTCAGGCCTTCATCTTCAGCAAGTTCTGCGGCCTTGCGCATGATCGCTGCTGCTTTTTCGTGCTTGTCTTTATAGGCTTCGGAATAAGGCAACACGATGAGGCGGCCTTCATTGTCGCGGCGCAGCAGGGTGTAGAGGCTGGCTTTATCCGGATGGTCGAGGGCATCAAATTCTTCTTTGGTCATATCGGCCGGATAAAATCCGGCGCTCAACGGCTTGGGGCCATAGCCCGGAATGAAGGGTTTATTACCATCGAGGCGGTCCCAAGGGCCGTAATTAATGGTGGCAAACTGCCGGGCATATTCGTTTTCGATTTTGGCCAGCAGCGCTTCTTTATCACCATAGGCCTGGGTCCAGAAAATATCATCCATGATGTTGGCTGCATCAATCAGCAGGCGGATGATCTCGCGTTCGTTGTCGCTTAACCACGACAGGTCGGTTTTCAACTCCACCTGGTGGTATTTGGCTGTTAATTCTTTCATGGGGTCTTTGGTTTCGGTGTTGCATGCTGACCATGTCAGGAACAGCACAAGGAGCAGGGGGTAAATGATGTTTTTGCGTAACATGTTCATTTTCTTTAAGGTTAATGATTAAGATTTCATGGCACAAAGGTAAGCATAATTGGAAACAGGCTGTATGCTCCCTGTGTCGTAGGCATTATTAAGCCCGGAAAGGCCTGAATGGAGAACCTTTTAATGAATGTTTTCAGAGCAGAAAGGTTGGAGGTTGTTGCCAGGCATATATCTGACAGTTGTTATCACACCTATGAAATTTTCTCTTCCATTTCTACTCGAATCACCTGGTAATGATTGAATGATCCGGGTAACAGTAACTGTTCTGTTTACAATGCCTGTCAGACTTCAGCAGTTCGTAAGGCCACCATACATAATGGGATTTTCAAATCTCAAATTATAAAAATCAATTTGATCAGGTGTATTTAAAGTGTAAAACACGACAACATCTGCATTTCCGATAAAACTGGATTAATAAGGGATAATGAACCAATTCCAAGGATATTAATACCTGTAAGAATGCAAAAACAAATCAGGAAATTGACTTTTCGTACCTGATTAAGCACTGCTAAGCCTGCAACATAAGTAAATCCTGGCGGTAAAGAGACATCAAACTGAGAAACTGGTACCACAAAGTAATTTGAAATTGCGACATCAATCACCACGGTGTACTCCTGAATCCCTGCCGCATTATGCATGATCAGGATGTTTTCATGAGGATTTTGTGCTTTTCCCACGCCAGGAAGTGCACAAATTATCAATAACTGCATTTTGGGAATTGTTGTAAGTGTTTTCATGGGATTTTTTTACGGTGAATCGAATGTATTTTGCTTTATTTCAGAGATATACGTTTTATTATTACCATGTTATTTCCACGTAGACACATAGAATTCACATAATTTTAAGAGTACTCAACAACCCCGAAGCAGATGCCATACTGCGGCATGTCAAATCATTTTAATCCTCACTTTTTAATCCAATCCTGTTGTCAAAATAATAAAATTTTATACCCTCCCTGTCACACAGGCTTTACGGCAGGCCATCAACAGGGTACCCCGATGATGAAGAATAATTATTTTTGCAATCTGAATAATCTTTACATCAGCAAAATGAGACATTGAAAAAAATTCGCTGATAAGAACAATACAATTGATCTGTCAATAATTATTCTTCTTAAATCCCTTGTCATGATTCTGGTAAAAAATGCGGAAATTTACACACCTGATTATATCGGGAAGAAAGATCTGCTGCTGGCAGGAAAGATAATCGCCGCTATCGGAGATCCTATTCAATTACCATTAAATTTGAAAGCCGAAGTGATAGATGCAACAGGATTGATTCTGACACCCGGTTTTATTGACGCTCATGTACACATTGCAGGAGCCGGAGGCGAAGGCGGCCCGGCTACCCGAACTCCCGAACTTCAGCTTGGAATGATGATAAAAGGAGGGGTTACAACAGTGATCGGGTGTCTTGGAACCGATGGAATGACCCGTAATGTCGAAAGTGTGCTGATGAAAGCAAAAGGGCTTAGAGATGAAGGCGTTTCGGCGTGGATTTATACAGGAGCCTACCAGGTTCCTACCCCTACCATCACCGGAGACGTGGGCAAAGACATTGCCCTGATTGACGAAGTTATTGGTGTTGGCGAAATAGCAATTTCCGATCATCGCTCTTCATGCCCGACAACTGACGAACTTATACGTTTAGCCAGCCATGCAAGGATTGGTGGCATGCTTGGAGGAAAAGCAGGAATCGTCAATTTGCATATGGGCGATGAGAAAGACCCTTTTAAACCTGTAATTGATGCTGTTGCCAAAAGCGGACTAAACTTCAAACAATTTTATCCAACACATTGCAACAGAAATGATCACATTTTTGAAGACGCAAAAGAATATGGCAAAAAGGGTTGGGTTGATATTACCACGGGGTCTTATCCATATTTTCCGCAATATGAAGTAAAACCATCAAAAGCCATTAAATTGCTGCTCGACGCAGGGGTTCCGGCCGAACATATCACTTTTACTTCCGATGCCTGCGGGTCGTTGCCTGATTTTGACCCGGTAACCGGCGAATTGCGCCAGCTTGAAATGGGATTGCCTGAATCAAATCTGAGGGAAGTTGTTGATGCAATAAAGATTGAAAATATCGCTCCAGGTATTGCGCTGAAGGTGGTTACATCAAACCCGGCAACAATATTGAAACTTAACCAAAAAGGCAAAATTGAAGTTGGTAAGGATGCCGATATTTTGTTTTTTGATGCCGGTTTTGAATTAAGGCACGTTATTGCTATGGGAAAATTTCTGATGAGGGATTGCCGTATTATTTGCAAGGGTGCTTATGAACCCTAATCCATCAATATCAGGAAATCCGCAATGAGAGGCAAACTCAGTTTTTTAATTTAGGCAATTGATTCATTCCTCAATGGTAATAATGTTGTATTCAGGCTATAGCTCTTGTTTTATTTCCGGATCAGAATCCAAAATGTCTCTTAGTAAGCAGGTCCAGAAGTGTTATGGGTTTGTAAAAGCTTCTCAATGATTTCGGGATACCATTTGTATTCCAGTTCATGAATCCTGTCGGCCAGTATTTCGGGCGTGTCGTTTGCCTGCACCGGGCAGCGTGCCTGGAAAATGATGTTCCCTTCATCATAACTTTCGTTGACATAATGTATGGTAATCCCGCTCTCCTTTTCTCCAGCTTCAATCACAGCTTCATGAACTTTTGCACCATACATTCCTTTGCCGCCATATTTTGGAAGCAAGGCAGGATGAATGTTCACAATGCGTTGCCTGAAACGGGCGATGATCGGTGGAGGAAGCAACCATAAAAATCCTGCAAGAACAATCATGGCGGGGTGCTCGCTGCATAAAGTATTCAAAACCTGATTTGTATCGTATAAATCGGGTTGCGAAAAGCAAATTGCCGGAATTTTCAATATCCTGGCTCTTTCCAGTACAAAAGCATCCTTGCGGTTGCTCATGATCAGTGATACCCCGACTTCAGGGTGGTTCAGAAAATGCCTGGCAATTGCTTCGGCATTGGAACCATTACCGGAGGCAAGCACGACAATTCTGTATTTTATTTTTTTGTTATTCATGCTGGCAAAGTTCAGAAAAAAACCAAACTGATTTTATTTCCGATGAATACAGATTACTGAAAGCGGTTTTTTCAAACATTGATTATTAATATATCCATTTGAATTACAATACATTATCAGGGAAAGGTTTAAAAAATAGGCTTAAGATATTTGTTATGAGCGTTTTTATGATTTTCTTTGCAGGCTCAAACCAATAAAAGGAGAAAAAATGTCAGAAATTGCAGCAAAAGTTAAAGCTATCATCGTTGATAAGCTCGGCGTTGACGAAAGTGAAGTAACGCCCGAAGCAAGCTTCACCAACGATCTCGGTGCAGACTCTCTTGACACCGTTGAACTCATCATGGAGTTCGAAAAAGAATTCAACATGGCTATTCCGGACGAACAGGCCGAAAAAATCGGAACTGTAGGAGAAGCAATCGCTTACATTGAAAACATTCTTAAATAATTCGTTATTTAATGAAGTTGAAGCGAGTTGTAGTTACCGGCTTAGGCGCACTGACTCCAATAGGCAATAACACCCGGGAATTTTGGGACAGTTTGATTAATGGAGTCAGTGGCGCTGCTGCCATCACGCGTTTTGACGCCTCAAAATGTAAAACCCAGTTTGCCTGCGAACTTAAAAATTTTAATGCTACCGATCATTTCGAACGCAAAGAAGCACGTAAATACGACCGGTATGCCCAATATGGCATTGTTTGCAGCGATGAGGCCATCAAAGATGCTGGCATTGACGCACCTGGGATTGACCATGACAGAGTGGGTGTAATATGGTCGAGCGGCATAGGTGGAATTGATACTTTTGCTGAAGAACTGATCAATTTTGCTCATGGCGATGGGACACCACGGTTTAATCCGTTCTTCATTCCCAAGATGATTGCTGATATTGCGGCCGGCCATATCTCTATCAGGCATGGTTTTAAAGGCCCTAATTTTGCTACTGTTTCAGCTTGTGCTTCTTCTGCCAATGCTATTGTAGATGCATTCTATTACATTGGCATAGGCAAAGCCGATATAATGGTTTGTGGTGGTAGTGAGGCTAGCCTGAGCCCAACCGGCGTGGGTGGATTCAATGCCATGCATGCAATATCTACCCGAAACGACGATCCGAAAACAGCCTCACGGCCATTTGATAAAGACCGCGATGGTTTTGTTATGGCTGAAGGGGCCGGAGCTTTAATCCTTGAAGAGCTTGAGCATGCTTTAACGCGGGGAGCCAAAATTTATGCTGAGTTGGCCGGGGCAGGCCTTTCTGCAGATGCTTATCACATTACCTCTCCTCACCCCGAAGGAGAAGGTGCATACAAATCAATGAAATACGCCATTGAAGAAGCCGGATTGCAAATCAATGAAATTGATCATATTAATACCCACGGAACCAGCACTCCCCTTGGTGATATTGCCGAACCAAAAGCCATTGTGAATCTTTTTGGCGAAAACGCTTACGACATCAGCATCAATTCAACAAAATCAATGACCGGTCATTTACTTGGTGCAGCAGGTGCTGTGGAGGCCATAGCCACTGTACTTTCTATTGTGAACAACCTCATTCCGCCCACCATCAATCATTTTACTGATGATCCGGAAATTGACAATAAGTTGGATTTTACTTTTCACAAGGCAAAAAACCGGATAGTAAATACTGCTATCACAAATACTTTTGGCTTTGGAGGGCATAATGCAAGCATCGTTTTTAAAAAGTTTGTCCGGTAAGATTCATTCAATCAGTATTATCTTACCGCACCATCCTCAACCATCAATTGTTGATATATCCTGAAATCATTGCTTAATTAACTTCACGTCCCACATCGTGCGCACGGTTTGTTTTGGTTATTTCATAGCCATTTTCTCTTCCGAAAGAAAGCTATATTTTAAACTGAAAAATATTTTTGGGTTTTTTCCCGGAAATGTAAGCTTGTACCAATTGGCTTTCCGTCATAAATCGCTTGCAATACGTCAATTCAACGGAGTAAAAATGTCCAATGAACGTCTTGAATTTCTGGGCGATGCCATTCTGGATGCCGTGGTAGCAGACTACCTGTTTAAATTATTTCCCTATAAAGACGAGGGTTTTCTGACCCAGATAAAATCAAAAATTGTGAGTGGCGCACATTTAAATAAATTATCTTCAAGACTAGGTATTGACAAACTGATCCAGTGTTCACAGGAATGTGTCCCACACAACAAGTCAATGAAAGGCGATGCTTTTGAAGCATTCATTGGCGCTTTGTACCTTGATAAAGGTTACAGGTTCACGAAAAAGGTAATCGTCAAACGTATTATCAGGCTTCACATTGATATGGATGAAATGATTTCAGTTGAAACTAATTTTAAGAGCAAACTTCTTGAATGGGTTCAACGCGAAAAGAAAATCCTTGAATTTAAAGTTGTTGAAGAGATAGGTTCCGGATATAACAAACAATATATTGTCGAATCTCTCATTGATCAGATGGTATGCGGGCGGGGACAGGATTACTCTATCAAAGCCGCCGAACAACAGGCAGCCGGGAAAGCTCTGGAAAGCATCAACTTTAATCATGACTAACAAAACCCGTAGGTAAATAAACTACAGTTCGGCTCATTTCATGGCCGGTTTCATGGCGAATGGCCCCATGATGCTGACGCAGATAAGAACGGATAATTTGCTGAATATCACGGTTATCATCAAATGTCCTGATACAATCATCCAACACCTCAGGACTTCCATTCATAACAGAGGAATCAAAATACCCAAATCCAATGTATTTTCCTTGTTCAATCTTCACAACCGAACTTTCATTGTCATGGCGACCCCTGTCAATAATAAATAAATTTTCATTGCCAATGCCTAAACTGCCAATAGCAAGTTGAACCTTCCTGTTGTATTCTTCCGGGCTTTCTTTACCTATACACGCTCCCCGGCATTGCCTGATGGTATATTGAAAGCAGGCTCCCTGTGTTTGGTATAATCCACAGAGTTTTTGACATAAACCAAACTTGCCGGAAAGTGTAAAAAGATGCTCTCTCGAAGCCATTTTACCTGCATAGACAGCGAGAGGCGTTTCGTTGCGACTGGTTTTATCAATCACCAGGTTGAGGTATCCATCATCGTCAATAACAGTATACAAACCGTATTGTGAAAGCGTGCGGCGCTGAGAGCGGTTATATACAGGTTTTAATCTTTTTATTTCGTGCGATTCAAGCAACAATGCCAGGAGTTCAGAACCAGTTTCTTCATAACCCACTGTTGCTGTAGCATTTTTCATTTCTATTGATCTGCGTGTATTGCATTGCAGTAAATGAGCTTTGACCCGTTCACGGATATTCAGACTTTTACCTACGTAAATAATGTCATCATTATCATTGATCAGGTAATACACACCGGTGGTTTCCGGCAGGTTTCGGATCATTTCCTGTTCGGGTGAAGCAATTTTCCCTTGCAGGCCCTTACTAATTCCTGATTCCTTTATCTGTAACAGAAAACCGAGCAGTTTAATAGTGGCAAGTGCATCACCGGCAGCCCGGTGTCGGTAATCAATCACAATACCTAATTCCTTACAAATGTTTCCGAGACTGTATGACCGGTAACCAGGCAGGAACTTCCTGCTTAACTGCACCGTGCAAAGCTTCTCGCGGCGGTAATCATATCCCAGGCGTGAAAATTCCTGACGTATAAAATTATAATCGAAGTTTACATTGTGGGCAACAAAAATCATGTTGTCAGTTATTTCCAGTATTTTGCGTGCAACTTCGCAAAACCTGGGAGCGTGTGCCACCATTTGATCAGTGATTCCTGTCAACCTTGTAATAAAATATGGGATCGGGCGCCCGGGATTGATAAGAGTTACAAATGAATCAACAATTGCTTCGCCGTCATATACAAATACCGCCACTTCGGTGATACGGTCGCGCTGAGCGCTTCCTCCTGTGGTTTCTATATCAATGACAGCATACATGGTTGTAAATAAGCATCAGGACAAGCGTGGGCAAAAATAATAATTCTGAGTGGTTCCAGTCAGGGCAACCAGGAAAAGCCGTTAAATCAGAATTGTTCATCATGAGGCACGAACTAACAGCCAACATGCATGCTTACCGTCAGAATCCGGAATTTAGCCTGTGGTATAAAAAGCCGGAGGCCGGAATTTTATTCCGGCCTCCGGCATCATGATTATTCCTGCTTTTATGAGATCCTGATGGTGCGGGCAGGTTTTTCTTTGGCTTCTTCTTTTTTCGGAATAGTGATGTTAAGCACTCCGTCCTTGTAGGAAGCGTTGATTTTTTCGGCATCTACCGTGTTGGGCAATGAAAAAGAACGCTGAAATGAACTGTAGCTGAACTCTCTGCGCATGTATTTTTCATCGTTTTGTTCGTTCTTGAGTTCCTTTTCCGATGAAATCATCAGTACATTATTGTTCAGGTCAAGTTTAAAATCCTTCTTTTCCAGCCCGGGGGCAGCTACCTCAATCCTGAAATCTTCCTTGCCTTCAATGATGTTAACCGATGGCATGCTGATACCGGTTTGGTTGTCGAAAAAGTTCGAAAGAAAATCCCTTCCGAAAAATTCATCTACGATGCTGGGAAAAGCAGTTCCTCTTTTTAACATTGGTAACATGACTTGGTCCTCCTTTATTTTTGGTTTTACATTAAATTT
>CAYQRU010000117.1:0-11291 GCA_964419945.1 uncultured Bacteroidales bacterium
ATGCCACTGAGCAGTTGTCGCCTGTGAAGATAGGATCCAGACCGGTGCCGGGAACTGTCCAGGTGCAGACGCCATTATCGGCCGCATAACTTTCTGCCGGGCTGGCGCAGATGATCGTTGGATCTTCGTAATCTTCCACTTCAACCATTGCCGTCCCTTCCCCAACATTTGAACATCCGTTACCATCAGTAACTTCGGTGATAGAATATGACCTTGAAGATGCAGGATTTTCATGCAGCGTATATTCATCTTCCCCGATTTCATCAATCGTAAAAGTATCTTGCCCATCGAAATAAGTAATACTCCAGGGAGACAATCCTGCAAGCGAAATGCTAAGCTCTGCAAAACCACCGGGGCATATGGTTGTATCGCCTGAAATGCTCGCTGAAGGTAGCGATCTGACAGACAAAACAGCGATATCAGTGGTCAAATCACCGCAATTTGCTGCGATCATGCACTGATATAAAAATCCATTCATGGCAGTCTCTACCCTCCTTATTTCAAGAATGGAATCCGCAGCGCCTGAATATATTTCATCATCCTGAAGATTATCCCATGTCAACCCATCATCTGGGCTATGCATCCACTGGAAAGACATTTCGTCCGGCGAAGTGGCTGTGAATGTAAATGAGGTGCCCAAACCAGCACATATATCAGCGTTAACAGGCTGCTGAAGGATCTCAATACATTCACCTTTTGTGATTTTCTCCAATCCTGCATCAGGTTTAATAATCAATTCATTCTTCCCCACTTCAGCCATATCAACCTGGTTTCCATGGGTAATCGCTTCAATGCTTACATTGCGGTTGTTGAAACTCGTATGACGATCGCGGGCTTTCCACCCATACACACGAACACTCAAAGTATCAGGATAATGCAATGATAGTTGAATGTCCTGTGTAAGGGTTTTGGGTGTTTTTGTGTAAAAAAACACAGGTTTTCCAATCTGATGGATCTGATTGCTAAACCCATCTGTTGAATAGCTTATTGCAGCGTACATCTCACCGCTTCCAAGTGAAATATCAATACTTATTTTATTGATTTCAAGTAATATGCCATTTTCAGGAGCGATTAAATATTCGTAATACGCTTCCGGATTCAACTCAGAAAAGTTCCATCCTCCCGACATTGCTCCATACACCGGATCAAACAAAGTAGTATCTGCTTCTCTGCCCCGGGAGAAATCCGTGTAGATTGTGCCAGATTGTTGATGTCGGTTGTTGTGTGAAGTCAGTGGCCAGTATAGAGTAATCCGTTCCTGTGCACCTGATTGCTGGATAAGAATTATGAGAAAAGAAATCAATATGAAAAGTCGCCTCAGGAAAACGTAAATTCCGGGCAAAAACATCTTTCCCGCACATTTGTAGTCATTGCCGGAGAAAAAGCTTATGTCCGGCGCTGATATCGGATTATCTGATTCAGCGGAGCATGTGCTACAAGGTGATTTCTGCTGATCAAACCAGAATTGTTCGCTTATACTGAATACCTCATGAGCAGCACAAAAAAACGGACGCTTCTGGTTTCCGGCATCGGTATCCGGAACTTTATTAAAATCATTCTGCTCACCACTTTCTTTCTCCAGTAATAGCGCAGCATGTCGTATGTCCGGATTGCTGTAAACTGATTTGTTGTTTACGAAAGGACCTGATGCTAGTTCCCCTACCCAAAAATGGGAAGGGGCCGCTTTAAGCGCCCTATCGAAAACAACTATTTTCATGACCAAAAAAAAGCAACCAAAATATCTTTGCAGTTTGTTGAAACTAATGCTTCACAAACTTCTTATAATCTATATAAAATGCTGTAAATGAATAATTAACGCTGTGTATTCATTTAAATATGAGTGAATGATGCAGCGCTGACGCCTGTAATAATTCTTCTGTAAGCTTCCTGCCATATCAGACAGGGAAGAATTACCAATTATCAAATCTGAACGATGATCTGACTGTCTCCTGAAAAACACAACATTCTTTTCCGGAGAAATATCTGATAATACAGTAGCAGGAGCCAATACAATTCTGCATTGCTCTCTGATATTTACATAAAAGTTTTTTGAGACTGTCGCCAACACACAGTTTAACCGGAAAACTGCAATGACAGGGAAAACTGCAAATATGTATTTATAATCCTGAAATTGAATGAAATGCAGGCTAAAGATTGATAGACTTTGAGGAAAGCAAATTTGAGGAACGATTTGATTATGAATCGCCACCATTGCCCGAAAAAAGAAAATGATTCTCCCTCTTATCATGTTTCTGTTTTCTGTTGAGCAATGATTTCCTGAAGATCATTTCCCGCTCTCTACCATGAAGGCGCTATACACTGATAATTAGATATTTAAGAATGCTAATAGTAAAAATTCAATTCATTCTTTTTTTCCTTGTGTTATTACCTGGTCATAACCTTTTCTGAATCTTCAAAAATCATCGTTTAAGTAATTGTGTATCCGAGACTTAAGCAACCAACTTTCCGGATCAAAACAGAATACAATGATAATATATTTTACATGATAAAAAATATTTCTGATTGATTATTTTACCTAATATGGAATTTTTTTCGTATTAATAAGCTAATATGTTAATTTTCTGCGATTTATTGACAAAGACAATTTGATATTGCGTAAATTTATTTTACTTTATCTCTTGCCAACAACAGTGGGGTCTTAAGCTCCCTTCATTGATTTTCGTAATTTTGCCGGAGGTTCATTCATAATTCTTTCATTCTATGATAAGGTTCAAAAAGATATTTATCCTCATGTTATGCATGATGTTGTTCTCATGTGGCAACGACCAGCAACAAATTACAGTCAAAACTTTCCCGGAATCTGGCTGGCACAGGTTTGACAAATTGTCTTTCGACTGGCAGGTAACAAATATCGGAGTGGATTATTCAATCGTGGCAGTCATCAGGCACAGGCTTGATTTTGCTTTTGACCGTATACCGCTTCATATCATGTTAACCTTCCCATCGGGTGAAGAGAGAATATGGGAGCAAACCGTACAGATTCGCAATCAGGATGGTGGCTTCAGGGGAGTTCTGAAGGATACCGTTGTTGAACTGGAATTTCCCTTACGGTCACAAATCAGTTTCAGGGAAAAAGGTAAAATTAACCTTCTTATTGAACAGATTATTCCAAAACACGATACACCGGGAATTCTTTCTTTTGGATTAAAAATAATCATGCATAATAATCATAAATAAACTGAATATATTATGTAATTTTCATTTATTCCAGACGTTAAAAAAATGCATCCGGGATCAATAAGTTGTTATGTAATTCATTAGATTTTCTGACATGGGATGTATCCGTATACTATCTGCAAGCGTAAACGATGGATAATAGTTCGTGTCTCCTGATGACTCATCCGGATTATAAATTTATATGCCAGGCACATGAATAATATCACCCTTTAACCAGAGTTGTATGCTTGTTTAATACGTCAGCTACAGTTTTTCTATCCATTATCAATTGTGCTTTTAGCTGTCCGAGTCCATTAAATTTTTGCTCATCGCGGATGCGCTGAACGAAATAAATTGTAATGAAATCATTATATATTTCCCGGTCGAAATCAAAGAGATGCGCTTCGATGGTGAGATGATCCGAATCAATGGTCGGGCGAAAACCAATATTGGCCATACCTTTATACAACATTCCATTCCACTCAGCCAAACAGGCATACACGCCAGTAGCAGGGATCAGCTTGTGCCGGTTGATAAGTTTCAGGTTGGCAGTAGGAAAACCAATTCGTTTACCGATCTGGTTGCCCTTTTTGATACGGCCACTTAGCATGTAATGATAACCAAGCATCTGATTTGCTTTTTGTATATGGCCATTGACTAATGCTTCACGTATGAGGGTGCTGCAAACCGTTTGGCCGTCAATGATCACTTCTTCAATTTTACCGGCGGCAAATCCAAAGGTTCCAGCTATTCTTTTCAGATCATCCAAATTCGCTGTTCCCCCCTTACCCAGGCTGTGATCAAAGCCAGTAAGCAGTTGGTTCACACCTGCTTTATCAACTAGATAATGTTTTATGAATTTTTCTGCAGGCAATTGAGCAAAACTATTGGTAAAAGGTAAAATCCAAAGGTTTTCAATTTCTGCTTTCCTGATGAGTTCAATTTTCTCTTCAGGCGTGCTTAGCAAGAGTATTTCATGGGCATGAGTCAGTACCTGGCGTGGATGCTTGTCGAAAGTGATGACCAGCGTTTCGCCACCTGTCTCCCCTGCCATTTCTTTCATCCTGCAAAACAAAGCCTGATGTCCCCGGTGCACTCCGTCGAAAGTACCCACAGTAACAACGGGACGGATAAATTTTTCTGAAATACTTTTTCCTTTGAAAATTTTCACCTGCAGCAGTTTAAAGATATTTCTGTTTAGCAATAAATGCTGCTATCTGAACCGCGTTGGTAGCAGCACCTTTGCGGAGGTTATCAGCCACAATCCATAGATTCAATGCATTGGGAGCAGATTCATCACGGCGGATGCGACCAACAAAAACCTCGTCTTTACCCTCGGCATACAATGGCATCGGATACAGGGATTGAGCCGGATCATCCTGTATCACAACACCTTCTGTGCCACCAATGACTTCGAAAACATGGTTCAGGTCGTACTCCTTAACAAACTCCACATTCACTGTCATTGAATGCCCTCCGTACACGGGAACCCTGACCACCGTAGAGGTGATCTGCATGTCAGGAGATTCGAGTATTTTACGGGTTTCATGAATAAGTTTCATCTCTTCAGACGTGTAGGCATTTTCAAGAAATACACCTCCCTGGGGAATCAGGTTAAGATCGACCGGATGTGGATATGCCCTTGCAGTTTCCACACCCAGGCGTTCATTTTCAAGTTGTTTCAATCCCTTATTTCCTGATCCGGTAACCGATTGGTATGTTGAAACCACAAGCCGCCTGATACCAAAATGCTCATGCAGAGGCGCCATCACTAACGCAAGTTGCATGGTTGAACAATTAGGATTAGCAATGATTTTCGTTTCCCTGGTAATCCGGCGGGCATTTACTTCAGCCACCACCAGCGGGACATTCTCCTGCATGCGCCATGCTGAGGAGTTGTCAATCACCGTAATGCATGCCCCGGAGAACAGCGGCGCCCATTCCAGAGAAGTACCGGCCCCGGCGGAAAAAATTGCTATGTCCGGTCTCAGGCTGATAGCCTGACTTAATCCTGTTACAGCATATTCCGAACCAAGGAATTTCAGTTTCTTTCCCACCGATGCCTCCGAGGCAACCGGAATGAATCCTGATATATCCTGAAGAGGCAGATAGCGCGCTTCCTCCAGCACTTTTATGATCACGCTTCCAACCAGACCCGTTGCACCCACAACAGCAATTCTCATTTCACGTATCGTTTTTGAGACAGCAAAATTAGTATTTTAAAGGTTAACGGTATAATTCAGAAAATGGAGGGGCTTAAATGTCCGGTTATCCGTTTTACCGGCCTGCTCATACCGGGAAATTATACCTTTTTGCCAACTCCGAAAATACTGAAGGTGTTTTTTTATCATATTGACATAGTAGACATATAACATACACATGGCTATTAATCAATGGTTTATATCATGTACTTGCTATTTGTAGAACGGGTAAAAATGGTTCATGGCTCTTTTCGGAATGGTCTCCTGCCATTGGATTTTCATCTGCCAAATTACTTTTATTCCAGGACTTTTTTTTACATTTACGCCAAAATCAAACACCTGCCTGATGAGAAAGCAAAATCTTAAAATCCTTTTGACGACCATACTATTACTTGCCTCGTGTTATGGATTCGCACAATTCACTGACGACTTTACTGATGGAGATTTTTCACAAAATCCAACCTGGACCGGCGACACTCATCTTTTCATCATTGAAAATCTGAAACTCAGGCTCAATTCCTCAAGTGGTAATGATTCCACAGTCCTTGTTACTCCGAGTGCTGTCATGAATAACACCGAATGGAATTTCTGGATAAGGCTGGCATTCTCTCCAACAAACAACAATCACCCCAAAATTTACCTGGTTTCAACCGGGGCTGATCTTCGCGGTGCGCTGAACGGATATTATATTCAAATTGGTAAAGATGGTACCGCCAACAAACGGATCTACTTTTTCAGGCAGGATGGTCTGGTGCGAACCGAAATCCTGGCAGGTACTGATAACCTTGCAAGCAACACCAATAATCATTTAAGAATTAAGATATTACGAGATGTTAACGGAAATTGGGAAATGTATGCTGATGCCCTGGGAGGTGAGTCATATACCCTGCAGGGAAGCGTGACTGATGCCACCCACACCAGCACCGCGTGGTTTGGTGTGTTATGTAAATACACCAGCACCAATGCGAGGAACCTTTATTTGGACGATTTTTACGTCGGAGATATCCGTGTTGACACTATTCCACCTGAAATTGAGCAGGTTAATGCACTGTCATCCACAGAACTTGAAGTAATTTTCAGCGAAAAACCCGAGCAAACCTCCGTAACCAACATTGCCAATTATATTGTCAGCAAGGGGATCGGCAATCCGTGGACGGTGCTGCCTGACGCCATGAATCCGGCGAGGATGTTGCTGTATTTCAGTTCTGCCCTCACAAATGGGGAATACTACACCCTTTCGGTTCAGGCAATACTGGACCTTGCCGGCAATATAATGCTGCCTGCCGAAAAGGATTTTGCATATTTCAAGGCCAACCGTTATGATATTGTGATCAATGAGATCATGGCTGATCCTACCCCCGAAGTAGCATTACCGGCACATGAGTTCATAGAACTGTTCAATACCACTCATTTTCCTGTGAACCTGGCCGGATGGAAACTCTTGTATGGTAATGCCTTCAGGGATCTGCCAGGTGTCGCCATTGAACCCAATGGTTTTCTGATCCTTGGCACAGATGCTGCAGTTCAGGCGCTGGCTCAGTATGGCGCCGCAGCTTCCATTTTAGGTTTGTCATCTACTGCCCTCACTAATTCAGGGGCTATATTGGCACTTTACAACAACGATGGAACTGTAATGCATTCGGTTACCTATTCCGACACCTGGTACCAAAACACTGCAAAAAAAGAAGGTGGCTGGACACTCGAAGCAATTGATCCTTTTAATCCCTGCGGGGAAGCTTCGAACTGGACAGCATCCAAAGACCTCCGGGGCGGCACTCCGGGAACTGTGAATTCAGTACGTGCTGACAATCCCGATCAGGTTGCCCCCTGGCTTGTCAAAGCCGTGATATCAGGTGATAGCGCACTCGTAGTAACCTTTTCTGAAAAAATGCAAGCCGGGGGAATTGTATCTCTTTCTTCCTATTCTGTGAACCACGGCATCGGCAATCCTTTGTCTGCTACAACCAATGAGCCTGTGTATGATATAGTTACACTTCATTTTGGAACAATTTTCAACGATCAAATTATTTACGACCTTACGATAACGGGTACACTGAGAGATTGTGCGGGCAACGAGGTCGTACCCGGAAGTGTAATACGTTTTGCCATTCCCATCAATCCAGAACCTAATGATATAGTTATCAATGAAATACTTTTTAATCCTCCCGCAGGAGGGACTGAATATGTAGAAATTTACAACCGTTCTCAAAAAGTCATTGACCTGAAAAATGTCAGGCTGTCTTCCCAGGATACCATTCTGAATCAGTTAACCTCTATGCAGGATATAGCACCCTCAGGATTTCTGATTTTCCCTGAAGACTATTTTGTCCTGACCACCGATCCTGACCTGGTCAAAGTTTATTATATGACCCCGAATCCGCGTGGATTCATCAGGATGAACTCGGTTCCCCAATTTTCAAACACAAGCGGAATTGCCGTGTTGTGCGATCCGAACGGGAGTATTCTGGATCGCCTTGTTTACGAGGAAAGTATGCACTTTCCGCTGCTGAATACCTTCAAAGGTGTTGCGCTGGAAAGAATAGATTACAGCCGCCCTTCGGACGACCGCACCAACTGGCATTCGGCCGCATCCACTGTTGGATATGGAACCCCGGCTTACCGGAATTCGCAGTTCATGGCCATTATCGGAGAGACAGAGCCTTTCACCCTCAGTCCTGATATTTTTTCTCCTGATGGCGACGGCCATAACGATGTGCTTTCCATCACCTATTCATTCCCCGAGACCGGCTACGTTGCCAATATCAGTATCTATGATGTTTCCGGCAGATTGATAAGGGATTTGGTACAAAACCAACTACTGGGAACCAACGGTTCCTACACCTGGAACGGAATCACCAATAACAATGAAAAAGCATCCATCGGTTACTATCTCGTGTACATCGAGGTTTTTGACCTTAACGGCAAGATCAGGCAGTACAAAAAGACTACTGTTCTGGGCGGAAGGTTATGAATTTTCGATTGTCCGTGAGCAGCCTCCGGCCAGCACAAGGAACATCCGCAGATCACCACCCAAACCACGTAAGCTCCCTGGTTGCATGGGGTAAACACCCGGACATATTAAAACATCGCACAGGCCAGCGAAACTACGCTTACACGCACCCCTTCCGTTTCAAGCAGGTGTGATGCACTTGCTTCGATGGTAGCTCCTGTAGTGATCACATCATCAACCAGCAGGATATGTTTTCCGGCGATCTTTTCGGAATCTGTGACTATAAAAATTTCTTTTACATTTTCCCAGCGGCTGAAACGGGATTTCCTGGTTTGGGTCTCAGACGAAAAAGTCCTTATCAAAACGCTGGTTTCCAAAACTATTTCCATGGATATAGCCAGGCCTTCCGCAAATTTTTCACTTTGGTTGTAACCGCGTTTCCTCAGTTTTTTGGGATGGAGCGGTACCGGCATCACCATGTCAATGCCACGAAAAGACTCTTCCTCCCTGAGTTCCGATCCATAAAGCTTTCCAAGGTAGACACCGATCTCATCCATCCCATTGTATTTGAATCGGTGCATCAGGTGCTGCACCTTGCTGCCCTTTTTAAAAAAATAACAGGCGCTGACATTTTCAAGATTCACCCTGCCCCAGAATACCCTGGCAAGCGGATTATCTCTCTGTTTGTGATAATGAGTTTTGGGAAGATGATAGCGGCAAAATGTACAAATCACCTCCTCATTCCTGAACAAGGAATTGCCACAGGCCTGGCAAACCTGAGGATAAACCAGCGAAACAAAATCTTCAAGAAGAGAAAGCACGAATGTAAAACAATAGGTTAGACATGCGAAAATACACATTTCTTTCATTCATGATCCTGCCTTCTCTTTTGTCTCAAAATCTTACTTTTGCACTTTCAGCAAAAGCCTGCCATGCTCAACTCCCCACTGCTTCAAATAAAAAATCTCTGCGTCGGGTTCGTCACTGGTACTGAATACCACCGGGCTGCCGATGGCATCAGCCTGCTCATTGAACAAGGGAAAACCCTTGGAATCGTTGGAGAATCCGGTTCAGGAAAATCAGTAACTGCGCTTTCTGTATTAAGGCTGTTGCCGGCATCCGCAAAAGTTGAGGCAGGAGAAATTCTCTTTACAGACTCTGCCGGAAACACAACAGATTTGATGAAAATGAGCCCCAGAGAAATCAGGAGGATTAGAGGGAATAAGATTGGAATGATCTTCCAGGAACCGATGACTTCCCTGAATCCGGTGATGAAATGCGGCAAACAGGTGTCTGAAAGCATGAGGGTGCACCTGGATCATAGCTTTAAAGCAGCTAAAGCACGCACCCTCGAACTTTTCAATGAGGTGATGCTGCCGCGACCTGAAAGCATCTTCAACAGCTATCCGCATCAGATTTCAGGAGGACAAAAGCAGCGGGTGATGATCGCGATGGCGGTTGCCTGCAACCCTGCGCTGCTTATCGCCGACGAACCCACCACGGCCCTCGATGTTACGGTTCAGAAAAGCATACTCGCACTGATGAAGAACCTGCAGCAGAAATACAATATGGGTATGTTGTACATCAGCCACGACCTGGGTGTGGTGGCGGGCATAGCCGATGACGTGGCCGTGATGTACCGCGGGAAAATTGTCGAAAATGGCCCGGTTCACGAAGTTTTTCATAATCCCCGGCATCCTTACACCCGTGGATTGATCGCCTGCAGACCCGGATTGCACAGCAGGTCTGAAAAACTTCCGGTGGTTGCTGATTTTCTTACAAACGGTTCGAGCACTCAAAACCCGAATATACAGGAGGTTTCCACCGAAACGCGACTTAAAAAGCATAAACATCTTTACGGTGCTGAACCCATGATCAAAGTTGAGAACCTGAAGGTTTACTTTGAAGAAAACTCTTCATTCCTGAGTTTGAACAAGCAATATGTAAAGGCTGTGGATGATGTAAGTTTTGAGATTTTCCGGGGCGAAACGCTTGGTCTGGTGGGCGAATCCGGCTCAGGCAAAACGACCCTCGGCAGGGCGCTGCTAAAACTGGTAAGCTTAGCCGGCGGGCAAATCCATTTTGATGGTCTCGATATGAACGCTTTATCTGCCTCAAAACTACGGGGGCTGCGGCGCGATATGCAGATTGTTTTTCAGGATCCTTACTCATCTTTGAACCCACGCATTACCATTGGCGATGCGATTGCCGAACCCATGAAGGTGCACAGGCTATACCCGGAGCGGGAAAGGAAAAAGAAAGTGCTGGAGCTGCTTGAAAAAGTCGGGCTGAAACCCGAGCACTATCACCGCTATCCCCATGAGTTTTCGGGCGGGCAACGCCAGCGCATCTGCATCGCCCGCGCCCTGGCTCTGAATCCCCGCTTCATCATCTGCGACGAATCGGTTTCGGCTTTGGATGTTTCCATTCAGGCACAGGTGCTCAATCTGCTCAACGAACTGAAAAAAGATTTTGGCTTCACTTATATTTTCATTTCCCACGATCTTGCCGTTGTGCGCTATATGTCCGACCGCATGATGGTGATGAAAAACGGTAAAATCGTTGAAACCGCCGAAGCCGACTCCCTCGTCTCCAATCCGGGCAGCGATTACACAAGAAGTTTGATTGCAGCGGTAGCAGAGAAAATCTGACTTTTTCTGCCATCTGACCCACAAAGCCGGTGCATTGGCGGACACTGTATCACTGCATCACTGCATCACAACCTCACTGTTTCACAATTTTCTCCACACCTATCTCTCCATCCCTTATAACCCGCACCAGGTAGATGCCTTTAGCCTTGGTGGATAGATCGAGTTCATACTTAGATTGGACGGGAAGCTGCTCCCGACTTGTCCCTTTTAGTGCGGTGCTCTTAATTTTGCCACAATCGCCTCCATCTTTGGGGAATGTTGGGCCGCTATGATCACCGTCTTGTTAGTGAGGTGATTCAGAATTTCACCATC
>CAYQRU010000118.1:0-9403 GCA_964419945.1 uncultured Bacteroidales bacterium
CGATTTTACCTGTTTTACAAAATTCAGCATCTTACTTTCCGGCACATAATGATCTGTCCATTCCACGCAGGCTTCATTGCCGACTGATACCGAGAAAACAAGATCCGGATATTGATTGGCAAGTTCAATAAGTTTGTTTATCCGTTTTTGGTTATGGGTGCGATTTTTTTCCAGTTGTTTTTCTGAGTAAACGCCACCATTCCAGGGGCAGTTAAAATTATTCATTTCAGCGCTGATATATGCTCCCAACATTAATTTAAAGTCCAGTTTTTCTTTGATTATCACATCCAGAACTGTTTCGGCGTGCTGATCGCAATCAAACATGCGCAGGTATTTCCAATGCCTGCTGAGGAGTAATAAATCTTCCTTTATTTCCTCATAGCAGGGGTATACTCCGCCTGGATTCTGGCCTTGCCTGAAACCAGAATAACAAACAGCCCTTCCCGGATCAATGCTTAATTTCTGAAAGATTGTCATTGGTATATTTCAATTTTCCGAAACGATCCCAGATTCCCCAATACGCGCCAACTTCTCCCTCGTTGCTGATTTTCCAGGATTCGTCAAACGAAGAGAAATAGAATACTTCGATATTTTCATCCATAGCCCAAAGTTGGGTATTAATAAAATATTTCATTGCATTTAACTGCGATGGTATTGCATTGCCCAGGCTTTCCCCTTTACCAGGCCATCCAGTTTCTGTGATGATCACTCTTTTCCCTTTTCCTGCTAACTTTGCCTGATGAAACATCTGGCGCATATGCGCAAGGGAATACCTGAAATCGGTTCCTTCCCAAAACGGATAGCAATTACACAGGATCACCTCACAGGCATCGGCTAATGCGGATCGCTGTTGAAATTCATAATAGGCATCCACATAACCGACAGGTATATTGGGGATTTCCCTCCTTACATGCCGGATATAATCGAGCAGATGACCTTCTGTGAGGTCTTTTCGGTAAAGTACTTCATTTCCGACTGCCGCAATATCAACAAACCCATCTCTGGCCAATTTAATAAGGTTTTCGATTTCCTGGCGATTTTTTTCTTCATCTTTTCCCAGCCAGGCTCCAACCAGTGTTTTGATTCCCAATTGTTTGGCAATTACAGGGATCTGTTCATTACCTTCGATGCAGGAGAAAGAACGGATCCATTTGGTATAGGGTTGCAAAACCTGCATCCTTCGCCTGATCTGCGCTTCCGGAATGATATCACCTGGCTTCTGCCCGTCTTCATAAAGACTGAAACAAAGCCCATGAATGCCTCCGTACAATATTTCGAGAAATAAGTTCCGGATGTCTTCATCTGACTTATCATCGAAAAAACTTTCTTTTGGAATCAGGCTTGATTCTTTAAACTTTAAAAACTTTTCTGCTCTGAATGACATATCATTTGTTTATTGGATGTACGTTATAAATTTTTCGATTAACATCTTTTGATCATAATTCACCCCGGCGCCTGACCAGCTCATCTTTGATTTCCCTGGCTTTTGCTTCTGTCAGGTCATATTTCCACATTACCGCAATGGCTAATCCCGCTGTAACGGCAGGTATTAATATGTCGGCAATACGCAGCCGAGTAATTGTTTCGGCGGTTTGCAGGGTTGCATTCTGGTCAAAACCCACCAGTTTCAGAACCAATCCTCCAAGTACCAGCGCCAATCCCTGCCCCAGCTTGACCATCCACCAGTAAATGGCACCGAATGTCCCTTCTTTTCGCGGCATTCCATTGTTCAGTTCATCCAGGTCACACACATCGGCCGTCATACTCATCATAAGGGTAAATAACCCTCCAATACCAAAAACCAATAGCGGAAGCGGCATGAACATCAGCCATGGAATGTCAGGGTTAAAGCCCCACCATTTCAAAATATAACCAACTATTGAAAGAGCTGTTGAAATAATGAAGGCATTTCTTTTTCCCATTTTGTTGGATATCCATGTAATGACCGGAATAATCAAAAATGCTGTGGCCAATGCGCTTACTGTTGAAAACCATGCCGGCCATGTTCCTGCCATACTGTAATCGCCTTTGAATAAATAAAAAACAATAATGAAGTAACTGAAAGATGCAACCATTTGGAAACCATTAAACACCAGGAAAGTGGCGCCACAAAGCCTCACAAATGGAATGTTTTTAAAAATCAGCACCATATTCCTGAGCAGACTTTTAAAATTACTTACAATCTTTCTCAGCGTAAGTTCATCTCTGTTGGTAAGATTTGCCTGATCAATTTCTTTGCAAAACAATGCAGGCATCAAACCCAGGATCATACAAATTGCACCAACAATAATAGAAAGTCTTCGAACCCCTATGGCTTGTGATTCAAACAATTCAGGGTTGGCAATGATCACCCAGAACCAGGGCACAATCATCCAGGCTACCTGCCCGATTGTTTGCGAAAAACCCATCAGACGGGTCCGTTCATTGTAATCGAAAGTCATTTCATAGCCCAATCCAATAAGTGGTGTTGAAAACATGGTATTTCCAATCAGGTAAATCATTGAAAAAATCAGGAAATACCAGAAATTATATGTCTGTGAGTTTTCCGGGCTTAGTTGCCATAATACGGCAAACAATGTTCCACTCAGAATGGCGCCTATAAAGATATATGGTTTTCTTCGTCCGAAACGGGATTTGGTATTGTCCGAAATATAACCCATGATAGGGTCGGTAATGGCATCAAAAAACCGTGGCAGGCCACCCAGCAAACCGGCCAGGAATGGATCCATTCCAAAGGCTGTGAGCAAAAAGAACATGAAAATCCCCAGTGACCCCGGCAATAAATTATTTACTAAATGACCTGCGCCAAAGGCTGCTTTCTGACCTGTCGGGACTCTGTCTTTTTGGGGTGTTGCGTGAGATGACATAGCTGATAGTTTTTTTAGTGGTTAAATACACAATTCATGATTTGCCCTGTAAAGTTATGGTTTGAATTGCTTTTGCACCGATCGTAAAATCAAAGGATTCTTCATGCATAGAAAGATGGATACCTTTTGCATCATCTTTGGGATTAAAGATTACAACGGCGATGCTTTCATCTGGATTTTGGACAGCGGTTACCATGATATCATCCGATGAACTATTGATACCGATTCTCACGGCGCCAGGCCTTATAAACCTGCTAAAATGAGACAGGGTAAAATACAACGGTGTAAAATACACTTCATCAAGCTCAGGATCAACAATGACGGGAGCTACACACCAGTTTTTCGCCCAATTTGGCCCACCTTGCCTGTTGAGCATCATATTCCAGTCCACCCAGCCATCTACTCCATTGTTCAGGCATCCGATGATATCGCGGGCATATCTGAAAACAGGCGTGTACTTCGGATGAAGATATTTCTGATCTTCCGGCGCCCAGTCCCAGCCCCAATCGGTCGCTTCCCCGGCCCAGTACCATGCATCGTCTTTCCATCTGGGAATCTGAGCATCAACACAAGCTTCCGTATTGATCAAATGTTTGTGAGGAGCTTTTTGACGGGCATATTGAAGTGCTTCGGGGAAGTAATCACAGGTACTTGCATACCAGTGTACGGCAGTACCATCATAAAAGGCTCCTGCTACTTCATCATCATACATCGCATCAACCCATTTTTTCAGTTCTTCGTCACGGTTCTGATCAAAACCAAAGATTTTAACATCGTATCCACCGTATCGTAGCCTGGGACCTAAATGGTTCTTTACAAAATCGTTCATTTCCTGCGGAGTATAGTGCATGCTTTCCCAATTGTTGTCGTTTCCCAAAGGTTCGTTTTCAACGGTAATACCCCAGATATCAATTCCTTCTGCATGGTAAGCCTCCAGGTATTTGGAAAAGAACAAGGCCCACACCGGGTAATATTCTGGTAAGAGTTTTCCACCGCGCCAGTCATTGTTGTCTTTCATCCAGGGTGGAGCCGTCCATGGCGACGATATGATTCTGAATCCATCTTTTGAAATCGCCTTTGCATCCCGGATCATAGGTATGATGTCATCGAGGTCTTCTTCAATGGAAAAATGTACAAGTTCCAAATCACCCCTCACAGGTGCATAGGAATAATTGCCCAGGGAGAAATCGCATGAGTTTATGTGGGTCCGGGTCAGGGAGTATTTTGCTCCCGATTCGCCAAAATATGCTTCCAGGATTATGTTACGTTTATCCAGGCTTAACTGGTTAAGAAGCGTGGCTGAGGCTTCTGTAAAAGAACCTCCAAAACCTGTGATGACCTGGTATTTTTCTTCAGGCACGATGGAAATTTCCACGTTATCTTTCATTGCCCTGAATTCAGATAGTTTGGTCATTTTTTTACCGCTTTCAGAGGTCTCAAAAATTTCCACTTCCCATTTTTTCTGGTTCATACAATTGCTGACAAGTATGGTTAAGAGAAATAAAATTGCAATATTATGTATGCCTGCTTTCATGGATTAGTTTTGTTTTCTTTGGGCCTTTATTTCCTTTTCGGTGGGAGGTACTTTCACCTCTTTCATCAGGGAGTCAAGGTTTCCATTGTACGTTTTGGTAATGGGTTTTCCATCGCGTGTCAAACCATCGAATATTCCGGCATCCACCAAATCCCAGATCGCATATTTGGCCTGGGATTGTAGGTTAATGAGGCCGAAATGGTTCTCAGAACCCAATGGATTTTCCGCATCTTTCCATTTTTCATCAAAACCAATGAAATAGAAACATGTAACGCCTGCCTGATTGGTCCACTCACGGGTGAGATGGTAGTAAAGGGCTGATTTGTACTCGTCGGTTGCACCTGATCCATCAGAACCGTATCGCTCATTCGATTTGGTTGCCCATCCGGTTTCGCCAATATGAACCGGTTTTTCCACACCCAGGCTTCGCATATATTTTACTACACTTTTGTACTGATTCATGGAGTAATCTCTTGCCCTGAGCATGGATGCATTAATTTTTTCGAGGTCCGGCAGATGTCTTTCATCTTCCCGCACTCCCCAGAAATCTGGATTGTAGTGGGTGTCGTGCATGGGATAGGTATGCATAGAGATAAAATCTACGGCATTGATCAGCGCATTGAGATCTTCGTTGTGGTATTCTTTGCCACCCCCGCCCCAGGATGCAAAGTTATCGGAGCTTGTAATCCACAATGTTTCAGGCAGATCCCCTTTTTTCTTGAGGTCCTGCAGATAATTCACCCATTTGAGGATGATGACGGGCTCCACGTAGTAGTTCCACGCCCAATGTACCATTGCCTCGTTACCTACGGCGATTATTTTGACAATATCAGGGTACTGTTTTGCCAATGCGATAGCCCGCGCAATTTCTTTTTCATTTTCGGGACTTTCTTCACTTCGGATTCGGTCGGGAAGATCGGTAAAGGCATTCTTACAATCAATCCAGGCGCCCAACATCAGGTACATTTCAAATTCAGAATCTTCCTGCTTTAGCTGACTGATGGCTTTCAGCAGGTTTGATGCTTCATCATAGTACACATTGTAGGTTCTGAGCAGTTTGATTCCCATGGCCGACAATATCTTCATGTCTTCCTTCAATTGGGGAATAGTAGGTTGAATATCTCTAGAGATATCGCGGTATCCACCGTAAGAAACTGCCTGAAAATCTTTATTTCCAAGTATTTCCTGCGCATTAGTCTTTTTTGTGCTTAACATGTTTTCCGGACGCTGGAAACAAGAGATCAAAACAGAAAGTGTAAAGATTGACAATAAGAATAATATCAAGTTTTTCATGGTTGTTAAATTTTATGTACTCCCCTCTGACAGATTAGTTTAAGTGGGTTTCTCTCAGCGATACCGTAATCATTTCAATGTCACCGGTCCGGTGAAATACCTGATGACTTGTTGGCGTATCTAATGCCAGGCCTTCCAATTTCTTTGATAAGCCATTGTTGTATTGTAGCTCGATTCCATCTTTTTCAGCAATTTTGTAGATTACAGGAATCTGGCAGAATGTAAAACAGAGCGAGCCTGGCTCTAATTCTATTTTCTTGATTTCTTGTCGGATATTGATATACTCAAAAGAACTCTTTGCTGAAAGGAACGCTGCCTTTTTTAGCAGGCATGGATTGAAAAATATTTTCCCTTCTCTCAAAAAAACACCTAATTCACCAATCCTGACAAGAATATCTTCTTTTACCTGCCCCGTCATTCCGGGTTGCTGTGCACCTCTGTGCAATGGGGTGTGTGAATACGGATCAGTTGGAAAAGCACCATACAATTCTGGTGATTTATGAATGCCGATACCCTCGCCAATTGCATAATAATGTGATAAAAGGCGTGCGATAATGGCGTTATCCTCTTGATTATTAAAGGCTTTTATAACTGCTTCCTGCACGGACAGATGCAGTTTGGAAACCATGTGCCAATAAATTGAACCTAACCCTTCGTAGGCGAAGAAGGTACCAGATCTGCCGGTAAAGGATTTGTGATCAAAAACATTCTCAAATATGGATAAAATAATGTTCTTGTCTTCCTCAACAAGTTGGCGGTATTTTGTTGACATCAGATTTTCCAGCTCATTTTTCAGGTCGCCTGCATTCTTAAAATTCCCGTTAAAATGAAAATTTCCCACAACATCTTTGTTGATGATCCGGCAGTTGTTATCAGCCACCAATTGCTGAAGCAATCTGGATTTATCTATTGAATCCCGTGGGATGGTGTTCTTTTCCAGAAATCCAGGCAATTTTTTGTTTGGATACAATATGTAGCTGTTTTGGTCTTCGCGGTAAAGCAGGCTGTTTCTCAGCGAGTCAAGCAATTTTAAAACATCTTCGGCACCGAGGTATCCTGAACTTACAGCAGCCACCTGCCCTTCGAGCATTTCATATAAACGGGATATCGAAAATCCATCTTCATGAATGGTAATAAGATTGTAAGAATGATACAAATGGTCGGTTCTCCGGTTCGCATCAATCGTATGTTCAAGATATTCCTTTGTAAGTCTTAAAAAGCCGGCTACTTGATTCATTGCAACTGTGACCTTTTCGCCGCTGAATCCGCGATCATAAATCTTGTTCCTGTATTCGCTTCCATTCTGTCCAAGAACATCGGTTATCAATTTCCGGTTTTTGTCGCTGATGTTACCTGCCAACAGGGTTTTGTTTTCTGTCAGAGTATCATGGATACTGGTAAACAATGCCTTAAGCTCACCGGATATTTTTACATCCTCAATGCCTGATTGCGAGACAATTCTTTCGAGAAACCCAATGAATCGTAAAATATAAAACAGCGTAACCATAGAAACCCCGTTTCCAACCAATGCGTTGTTGGCATCATTCCATTCAGGCCGCTGGGTATTCATCCAGATCCCTGCTTCGGGAATGAAATTTGAGATTTTGGCCAAAAGCATGGACAGTATCTTTTCTATGAAATTTACATGGTGAATCTCACTGATATTACTGTTAAGCAGTGCACCATCTGCACCAATTGATATTATTTTCTGCCGGATTGCAAAATCTGATTTTTCATCAAACGCAATAGTATTTTTTGAATCCCTGACAATTTCTTCGTAAGGTTTGATCCGATAGGGCACATGTGCATATACAAAGCATTCACAGTCAAGTAATTTTTCTAGTGCGCCAGGCTGATATTGCTCAAAGAATTCGAGAAACTTCAGCAGGTAAACAACCTGGTGGTCTCCCCAATAACCTATATATGACCAGGGATTAGCGTGCTCGATGATTTCCCAGTCGAAACCTCCCTTAAAGATGCGGTAGGGATTATATCCATCAAAGGTGGAGGCATTTAAAAACCGGAAAATCATGCCCTCAACAAAATCAGGATAGGAGTGAGCCAGCGCTTCCCAGTTCTGAAAAATATCCCGCCAGTTTCCCTCATAATCCAGTACGCTGGATCCATCCAGTTCATTATGTGTATTGATTGAAAAATTATTCCACGGACGACTCGGATCCCCATGCCTGCGGCTAAACTTGAGGGGTAAATATTCTATTCCAAGCCTCAGCAAATCTGGGTCGCCACAACCAGATAGCAAAAGATTCAACGCTTTTTTGTCGAAGTGATCATTTAGATGGCCGATAAAGCTTTGATTACTTTTAAACACTTTTTTACTGGCGTTGGCCAGGTAGGAAACAAAGTCCTTTTTTTCGATTTTGTAATTGTTATCGAATATACCCCCACGCATGATGTTAAACAGCACGTTTGCATAATGACGTGCGTTTTTGCGCTGATCATCAGTAACTTGCAGGCCATCTGCCCCAGCCACCAACTGAACAAGGTTCTGGGTGCCTTCGTCAATGTCTTTTTGAATAAGAATGTCAAGGTGAGCCTTGTTTTTAAGAGACTCATTCAGCCCAATGATTTGTGAATGGGTTTTATTGACGTCAGCAATAATTTTCCATTTTTTGAAGGTATTTCCTGGTAATTCAATGTCTGCCCTGATAAAATAAGCTCCTTTTTCGCCTCTGATTTCGTGTTCTTCTTTGATTTCCTTTTTCTTACGAAAGTCATTGACCTGAAGTGCCGAAATTAAATAAACGGGTGATTTTAAACCCAATGACCAGGCGATGGAAGCTTTTAAAGCTTCGCTCGGCTCAGCTTTATCTGTAATAATCGCATTGAGTGCAAAGATACCTAATCCCGTTTCTCCGATCAACTCATTTTTTTTATAAGCGTCTGCAAGGTTGCTGGTAGTCATTTGCAGACGGCTGTTTATACCATAAGGCATGATGTTTTGAACACCGTCAAGTACCTTAATCTGATAGTTTGTAGCTGAAGTGTTTATTAATTCCGATTTTTTTACAAAACCGTACCAATCACTTGTGTTCCACTGATATCTGAAAATCAGGCTGAGATCATGGTTAATCTCCTCGAACATGATTTTGTTTCCGTAGAGATTTTTATAAAGGTTTCTGCTGATTGAGGATTTTTCACCGCACCCCAGGGAGAAAGGTTCCCAAACCTGAATGTCTCCCTGAAACAAGATTTGAAAGATTGTTTTACTTCCGGTTATATCTGCCAGTTCTGTTAATTTGTCATCCGTATAATAGGGAAAGAGAGCATATTCAGGATTTTTACGTCCGGCAGTTATTCCTCCGTTGCTGGTAATAAACATCCAGTGGTTGGAATTGCTCACCACACTCATTAAGAATGGCCGGAGCAAATCATGGTTTGTGATTTCAAACCATGTTTCTTTTTCATATTCCCTGATATTTAAAGCCACGCTGTTATTTTAAAAAATTTATGTCAGAACACTGAATTAACAAAAGTTGATCTTTAACAATCAGACCTGCATGAAAATTACTTTAGCTCTTTATAAACCCTTACATAGTCAACGATCATTTTTTGCGGGAAAGGGGTTTGGGGAAGAGGAAATCCCACATAATTACCTCCAACAGCAAGATTCAGGATCATAAAAAAGGGCTGATCAAAAACCCATTCCCCGCTCACATTGTCCGGAGTTACGCGCTGATATAAATAATCG
>CAYQRU010000118.1:9413-11116 GCA_964419945.1 uncultured Bacteroidales bacterium
CCACTCAACAGCGAAAATATTATAATCCGTATCGAAACGGGCATTCATCAGAGCAAAGCTTTTGGTAACCGGATTACTTCCGGAATACCCTGGTCCGTGTAAGGAACCATGAATGATATGCGGTTCCTGCCCTTTGAGCTCCATAATATCAATTTCACCACATTGCGGCCAGCCCACAGTTTCAATATTATCCCCGATCATCCAGAATGCAGGCCATATCCCAGGCCCGAAAGGTGTTTTCAACCTTGCCTCAAAGCGGCCATATTTTTGTGAAAACAGTCCCTGTGTTTTGATTCGGGCTGATGTAAAACTGTTGCCACTTTGCAGGGCTGTGATCACAAGATTCCCTTTACCATCCAGCGATATATTTGCCGGATTATTGGTATAGCTCTGCAATTCCTGATTTCCCCAGCCATCCTGGCCTGTTCCCAGATCAAAAGCCCATTTTAATGTATCGGGTAATTGTCCGGCAATGGTGTCATTAAACTCATCACTCCATGTCAGTTGCCATTTGCGTTCTTCCAGTTTCTGAAAATCGTCGCGTTCGCATCCGTAAAAAGCAAGCAGCAAAAAGGGCAAGAAGCAGATGATGTGAATTTTCCTGAATTTATTTATTGTATTCATGTTTTATTGTTTTAAGTTACGTTTAATCCTGCTACTACTAATTTTTACGGAAGTATATGTTATCCAGATAAATGTCTCCGTTGCCATCGAATTTTAGCTGGATCACATCAGCCAGGTTGACGGGCGCAAAGGAAGAAAGGGGAATACTGACGCTGGACCAACCCGCAGTTGGAACCGTTAAGGTGTATGGTGTTTCAACCGGTCCGGGACTGATAAGCCAAACCTTAAGCGATGTGGAGTTATTTGTCCAGAAGTTCAGTTGTAAAAATGCCATTGCCGTAACATTTTGGTTGCTCCCCAACTGTATGCCCTGGTAGTTGAGGCCGGAATATTTCAGGGTATTGTTCCCCTGTATTTGTATTTGCGAAACCACGGTAGCCTGACCCCAGTTCGGATTAAGATTGGTGCCGGGAATAACAGTGTAAGCGTCACTGTAAACAGCAATCACATTGGCTGCCGGATAAGTTGGTACCGGAGCTGGACTGGTTGGGACCGGAGGTGGGGTTCCATCATTGTAAAAATAAATGTTATCGGCATAGAAACTTGAAATGTTGTTGGATACATCAACGAAAATAATTTGTGCAAGATTAGCCCTGCTGCTTAATCCGGTAAAGCCTGAAAAAGGAATATTCAGACTTATCCATTGTTGAGACTGTGCAACAGAGATATTCGCAGTATAAGTCCCGGTTCCACCTGAGCCAAAGTCAACCAATTCGAATCTGAATTGTGCATTTGCCGGCAAAGTATTTGGGATATACATATCGAAGTGTAAATGGGTCATATTGCTTGCATCAACAGTTGGAGTGCTAAACTCGATACCAACGAAATTGAAGTTGGTGTAATGCAGGAGGTGATCACCGTTTACTTCAAAATCTGCAGAAAGCGTTGTTTGATAAGGCTCCCAGTATCCATTGTAGTAATTTACCGGAACATTGATGTAAGCATCGCTGAAAATTGAAATAACATCGGCAGGATTCTGCGTCGGGACTGGTGCATGTTGAAAAGCACCCTGAGATTGAACCATTAGAGAACCACCAGCAATCACCGTACCAACCTGAGCAGTTATAACTGCATTTCCT
>CAYQRU010000119.1:0-11102 GCA_964419945.1 uncultured Bacteroidales bacterium
GGGATTATCAGTTTCAGCCTGTTTTTACCCTGAGCTAAAATACTCTCAATGGGAGCATATACACCATACAAGCAGAGGTTATTAATGCCCGAAATATAAACCGCCGGCTGATTTTAACAATTCAGCCGGCGGTTTCAATAGTTCCGGTCTTACCACTGTGTTAATAAGGCGGTTTCCACTCTCAGAAACCTGCCACCGGATACAGTGCTAATTGATTAATACCAATTTCAATTGTTTGCTGAGCAGTACGGACGTTTTTACATCCGACGCGTCAACCTTTAGGAAATATATTCCTTTGCCTAATTTGCCTGTAAGGTCAACATCGAACTGGTGAGCGCCTGCTGTCAGAAGGCCATCGTGAACCTTATAAACTTCCCTGCCCATGATATCAAGGATCCTTATGATTGAACCTGATTCTGCGGGGATTGAAACGCTGGCAACGATATGTCCGTTTGAAGGATTAGGATATGCACTGATAACGAATTCACTTTCTTGCCAGCTAACATGTTTCTGAATCCTGACTTCATTTGCAGAAGTGTTGGCTCCGATCACTTCGCCCCAGGTCATTTGCCGGTTTCCATGAATTTTGAACAATTCAATCCTGCCCGGTGGAATCGGTGTATTATTCATGTTCAGCAGCAATGCAGTCAGTTTGTTATTACTTACATGAGTAAATAACTCATAACCCGGCAATAAGAGTTCTAATTCGCCGGTATTTAATCCTTGTATTTCAAATTGCAAACCAGCCAATGTACCATCGCTCTCAAGAACGATACTGTTCTGGTTCATAAAAATATGAGCATCGGAAGATCCGGGGTTCTGGAATAGTGTTTTTATGTCTGTGCCAAGAATGATGCTGATGGTAGCAATCAAATCATTTACATTGATTGTTCCATCCATATTTACATCAGCATTTTCAAAGCAGAAAGGTTGTGGATTCAAACCTAATACATAATTTGCCATCGTGATAACGTCCAACAGGTTGACATCTCCATCACAATTGGCATCTCCATAAAGAATCTGGATGCCACTCACGGTTAAAGTGACCGGTACTGTCACTGGTCCTGTTGGTTGGCCATCGTGGGTTATTTTGATTCCAGCCTGATAAGTACCGAGTTCAAGGCCGGTCGCGTCAAAGTTTACTGCAATCTGTTCTGAACCTCCGGGAGCAACAACTCCAGTTGTGGTGCCTAAATTCATCCACAGAACCAAAGGCGTGAGTTCGAATACTGCCACTAAATTGGGACTTTGCTGAACATTGACCATCAATACAAACTTGCCGGGAAACAGAAGATCTGTTGCAAAGGCACCTCCGGCGATAGTCTGGGTTGTGGCAGTACCGGGTACGTAACCTGGAATGTTTGTGGTGCAGAATGTGTATCCGGTGAGAGAGTTGGTAGCAATATTGAACTTTTGAATCTGTACCAGGTCGTTAACTGTTCCGCAACCTGAAGTGGCCACCTGGGCAAAGAACCACAGAAAAGGTCCGCCTTCGGTATATGGATCGTAAGCCGAGCCATAAACAGACACAAGTGTTGGACCGGTAATGATTGTGGTGCCGGTTCTGCTTACCAGTCGCAGGCTAGTCCAATCTCCAAGCCAAAAGCCGTCGTTTACAGGATCATAGCTTATATGGCGGACATTTACAGGTGAGGGAATGGTTCCAACCAGAGCTTCATTGTCAAGATCCAGTTTATAGATAAGGGTTGATGCAGCGCCTCCATAAAAATATTCGCCATCATAGGTAAGATCCCTCACTCCACCAACTCCTGCGATGGTAAAGGTTTCGAGCCAAACTCCCTGCAAGGTGTATCTTGAAAATTGCCCGGGTGTATTCCAAAATGATGAATATATGTACTGACCGTTGGTACCTACAGCTTGTTGACCGGGAGCACTCAGCAGGAAACTCTGCAGCAGGTCCCACGTATCTTCAGTCGGATCATTTTGAACAATCGAAGTTGTAATGCAGGCATCTTTCATGGGATCGGCATTACTTACCGGAATTGTCTCACCGAAAACCAATGGCTCATTGGAATTATCAGAACCTTTCGAAAAGGTCAAAGATGCCGACCATGAAAGAGGTGCTGTTCCACCGGGATTCGAAATATTCAGGTATTTTGTGGAAGTCATGTCCGGATTCAGCGTTTCCTCAATACTTGCCGGATTTACAGTAATTTCAGCAAAGTTGAGTGTAAAATTCTGTACGGTG
The DNA here is from genome assembly GCA_964419945.1 of uncultured Bacteroidales bacterium. GTDB lineage: Bacteria > Bacteroidota > Bacteroidia > Bacteroidales > JAAYJT01 > JAAYJT01. The sequence continues at coordinate 2,210 of CAYQRU010000119.1, forward strand.
GTGGAATCGGTAATAATGACCACTCCCGGTGCTGTTGCTGTAAAATAGCCTTCGGCCTCACAACTGAAGGTATAAGTTCCCTCAAGGAGGTTTTCGATCATATAATTCCCTGATTCATTGGTATAAGCCTGATAAGGACCTGAAAAGACGCGTGCTCCCTGAATAGGTCCTTTGGAAGCTTCAGTCACCGTACCCATCAGCGTTCCGATAGCCGTTGGATCAAATTCAATGGCTCCGGGATCGGGGGTCGCGGTGCGTGCTACTCCATAAAAGTCATCAGGTACAAATGCCAGCAGATTGGCTCCGATATTATTCACAGCAGGATTCTGGGGCATCAGATCGCCAGTCAGCGAATTAACAAACATTGGATCAGCACTTATGCTGTTTTGATCATACATACCACCTGCAGCCTGTCGCCAGTCCGGATAGGTGGTAAAATTAGTTGCGCTCCAGTAAACCAGATGATTAGTTCCTGCTGTTGCCCCCATATGCAACACATTGTTATCACTTGTCAGAACAGGTTCGTTCCCTGCAGTTTGGGCAAAATACATACAATGCTTGGTTCCTGTGGAATTTGACATGACCGAAATAATATTATTACGTATATCAATCACTGCAGCGTTGCCAGAATGATACAAACCCCGTATAATACTCGAACCAGTATGCCCGATGTGATCCATGAATACAGTGTTGTGATAAAACTTTGTATTGCTGGTTGTAAGCAGATATGCGCCATACTGTCCACCGTTCATGTTCTGAAATCCATACACAAGATTATTGGCGATCAATAATTCATGACCCTGGTCAGCCGTGATGGTAGTTCCATAAATTCCATATGCGGAAGAAGTGGAAACTGCACTTCCTGCAAAATCTGAGATTCTGTTTTTGGTCACAACTGTTCCCGTCAGTTTTTGTGTCAGATACAGCATATAAGATGTTGAAACTTCCTGGCGGGTTGGCCGTGAAATGCTATTGCCTGAAATTGTAGCATAGATCTGACCGCGAATATAAAGGCCATACAAACGGAAGTCTTTGATGTCATTGTTAATAATCAGGCTGTTTTGTGCAGGAGGTTCTCCTGATGCAGTGGTAGGCCCGTTAATTACCATCCCGTAGTAACCACCAATTGCAGTGCAGTTTTGAATGGTAAGATCGCTGGCAGCCATACCTGCTGTTGTAGCACCGGTTGCACTATTGGAAGTAACAAAAGGAACAAAATTGGATAATGTTGAGGTCATGTCAGCAATAAACTGGCATGCGGTAAAAGTATTAAAATTTGCCTCGTTGGTTAACCATACAGCCCACCCATATTCTCCCGTTACCGAGCCAAGTGCTTTTATAATAAGGTTGTTAACCGTGACATAATCTGTCGCGTCAAACTTCAGGGTTCCTCTCTCGTTGGTATTGGTTGACAAGAATTGCAAAACTTCACCATTTCCATTGATTGTCAGAGTATTAACAGAGCTGCTGTTTGGTAGTTCCCCTAACATAACCTGTTCAGTATAAGGACCGGTGCCTGCAACCACATCCACTACCACCGGACCTGCAAAACCACCAAGATTCATGGCAATGGCAAACTCGTTAAAGCTGTTATAATTGGTACCTCCTGAAGGCAAAGTGCTATTGATGGTATAATTGCCAGACAGAGGATCGGAAGTAGTGGTAAATGCACCCGGGCCACCCCAGCTGCTCAGACTTCCGCCCCCACAATCGGCCTGAATATAAAACTCATAGTTTGTAACAGGTGTAAGACCGGTAAGCGTAAAGGGATGGGCCGTGATCCCCGAAATAAGAGTTCCCTGAGTAGTTGGATCAAAACCAGGAGCGCCGTATTTTAAATTCCACATAGTTTCAGTTCCGACAGGATTCCAGTCTAAAACGATGGAACCCGTAGTGGGATTAGTAGCTGTCAGATTTGAGGGAGGAACACAACTTGCAAGCATCCCGGTGATCTGCATATTGGCCCTGTTAGGAGAAACCGTCGCGGCATTTGAAGTGCCACAGGCAACCTGTGAATCGCTGCGATAGAAATTTGCCAGACTGACAGGCGTCACGGTATAGTACACTGAGGCATTTTGTGTATAACTGCCTGGTATAAGATCAAAACAAATATCAATCAAAATATTGGAAGTGCCATTCCATGAAAAATGGTTTGTAAAGTTATGCGTATTCCAACCCAATACGGGAAGGAAATTCGGGTGTGTCCATACAGTTGTATAAACGGTATTGTCGAATGAGGTAGTCAGCACACTTGAATAAGTATCCTTGATCTTGATAGTGTAATTTGGCATCTGGGAGCAGTTGTTCAGGTTTGCCACATTGAAGCCAATAGCTGTTATGCTGCCTGCTACCATTCCCAAACTTGTCAGTTCGCTGGCAAGGATCAGATACTGAACCCGGTGGTTCTTGTAATACGTTCCGTAGGGTGTAGGATGACCAGTGGTACTGTTTGTGGTTGTTCCTGTGCCAAGGGTAACAGTACCAATCCCCTGACCGATAATGTTGGGCACTGAAAAGATCAATACCACGAAAAAAGTCATAAGTTTTCTCATCTCATTTTGTTTTTGGTTAATAAATAATGTAATTGACAAATATGCTGTTTATAGCAATTTCTTTTCAATTATGTTGCCAAAGAACGCCTGCCAGGGGAAGAACAAATAGTATTGCAAGCCAGATGCGATTGAGTGAGTCGAAGCCTGATATGATAAAAATTATAAAATCAACGGCTGCTAAAATAATAATTTTTTTCATTCAAACAGTGTTTTAAATAAGAAATTTGAGTGTTCTGAGATAGATTTTTTCAAGTAACCAGGAATTAATAAGTGTATTTCGCAGTAAATCAATATATTTGATTTCGTAATTCGGCAGTTATTGCAACGTGAATTTACATAGCAACCACAGGTAGACTGGTCAATGACGATATAGAAACGGATCGCTATCATCCTGAACTACGAAATAAAGTAAAAATCCCGCAGGTCTGACCCTGTGAGTCAGGCCGGCGGGATAATACAGGAAAAAATGGTTTATGGTTACAGGCTGGATATCAGAAATCCTTTTGAAACCATGATCGGCAAAATACGATACTAATCTAACACAACTACTTTTAACTGCCTGCTGAAAATCTCAGAAGAAATAACAGAAACAGCTTCAGCCCTGAGGAAGTAAACACCTTTGCTGAGCATGCTGTTCATATCATTGTTGAATTGATAAGTCCCTGATGCCAAAACACCATTGTGCAGAACATTTACCTCTCTGCCAGCAATATCAACGATCGAAACAACAACCATTGATTCCTGTGGTAAACTGAGTTGTGCCATGACAAAACCATTGGATGGATTCGGAAAAGCGTTGAACTCAAATTCTCCGGCAGTCATTGATAAATGCTTCTGAATGTTCACAGCATTGGCTGCAATATTTGCAGCAGCTACCTCACCCCACGTCAGATTATTGTCTGTGCGATTGATATTGAAGAGAAGGATTTTCCCGGCAGGAATGGGTTCATTGTTCATGTTAAAGACCAAACCCATGAGCTTATTGTCCTTAACATTTGTCAATATTTGAAAACCTGGCAGCAAGAATTCAAGCTGGCTGGCATCTAATCCAAAAATTTCAAACTGAAGACCTGATAAAGTTCCGTCGCTTTCGAGTATGATACCATTTTGGGTCAGATAAATATGGGCAGTTGAAGAAAGAAATCCCAGATCTAAAGTTTTAAGGTCTGTACCCAAAATAATATTGATCGTCAGGATCAGGTCGCTGATATTAACGACGCCATTACTGTTCACATCGGCATTTTCAAAGCAGAATGGCTGAGGATTCAAATCTATAATATATTGAGCAATCACCGTCACATCGAGTACATCAACACTGCCATCACAGTTGGCATCGCCAGGCATCAATGCCTGAACTTCATTAACTTCGATATTGTCAATGGAAATGAAGTCAACATCTGCATCACTGAATGCATGGAAGCCCAGATAATAAACACCGCCCTGTGCAGGTGTGAAAGTGACTTCAACCAGAGTATAAGCAGTAAACATGATGTTGGTGTTTTCATATATCATAACGTCCATGTCCTCAACAGTCGGGGAATCACCGTACCATACCCTAAGCTTTTCACCAACGCCTGCCCAGCCTGGAGCTCTCATATAGAAACTGAGTTTATAAGTTAATCCGTTTTCTAAATCCAATCCGGGTGTAAAGAACCAGTCATTCTTGGCAATCGTTGAATTATAATAAGTTGCAATGGTATTGGGTGCTGAAAAACTGCCCAAATTACTTGCAACACCCCATGAAACTGTATTTGTGATACGTGTCCAGCATGCAGGTATTTCTGCTATCGGAGTGGTATCAAAGTTTTCAGCAAACGGAATTGCAAATGCATCGCACAAGGTAGTAAAATTGAATGGACCTGTCAGGTTGCTCACTGATCCGCCGCAAACAGCCTGCACATAAAAACTATAATCTGTGTTTGCTAGAAGTCCGGTAAGATTGTAAGAGGTTGCTGTAATGCCTGTTATCAGTGTTCCCTGTGAGAATGGATCAAATCCGGCTTCACCCCACAGAACATTCCACTCTGTTTCGTTTCCGCCAGCCTGCCATCCCAATAATGCAGAATTTGTGGTTATATTATCAGCAGTCAGATCTGTTGGCATTAAACATGTTGGTGGTGTACAATTCGTCATTCCCTGGTAAATTGTAGTTCCAACATTTGATACACCAATTATTTCAACATTATAAAGAACCTGGCCAAATGGATCGTAAATAGCCAAACCAACTTCACCGGGCCAGGATCCTGGAGTATCCCAGAAAACCTGGAAGGTCACACCATCAGTCAGGTCAACATACTGCGTAAAGGTATACCCGTTTGTAAAGCCAACACCCAACACATCTATCACGATTCCATTCTGCAGCACTTCCATGGTAGCTCCATTCCAGCCATCGCCATAATAGTCGAGAAGCACAAATTCATAAGCACATTGCGATGGGACTGCAATCATGGTTACCGTAACATTTACATCCTGATCAACTACCAAGACTTCACCTGTAGCTGTCAGGAATCCTGAAACCGTAACAGTGAAAGGATAAGTACCGGGCGTTACATATTCAAATACATAATCTCCCGGGGCATTCGTTTCGTCTCCAAGTGTAATAACTGCATCTGGAACAGGAATCTGGTTTTCGTCCTGAACGATAAAAGTGACGGTGTATTCCTGTACTACAAAACCTTCTTCAAACGCTCCGGGATCCGGAGTAGCAGAGCGCGGATTGCCATTGATATCTTCAGGGACAAATGCAAGCAGATTGGCGCCGATATTCAGGGTAGTAGGTTCTGTGGGGGTCAGATCTCCTCCGGCAACATTGAGGAACTGAGGGTTGATACTGACACTGTTCAGATCGAAAGCCTGCCCCGGAACAGCTTGCCAATCGGCAAATGTGGTGTATGAAACTCCATCCCAGTAACCAATGTGGTTGGTACCGGCAGTTGCACCCATATATAGCACATTGTTATTGCTGGTGACAGTCGGAAGATTGGCTCCGGTTTGCGCAAAATACATGCAATACTTAATTCCGGAAGAATTTGATGTAACGGAGAAGATGTTATTACGAACATCAATGGTAGCAAGGTTGCCTGAATGATAAAAACTTCTGATAACACTTGTGCCGGTATGGTCTTCAGTATCCATCGAAATTGTATTGTGGTAGAATTTAGTAAAGTCTGTAGTGAGCAGATATGCACCATATTGTGCTGCATTCACATTCTGGAACCCATAAACTACATTGTTTGCAATCAGCAATTCCTGTCCCGGAAGCGCGGTGATTCCGGTTCCGTATATACCATATGCTGAAGATGTAGTGGTAGTATTTCCGGCAAAACCAAACATCCTGTTTTTGGTAACAACAGTATTGGTCAGGGTTTGCGTTAAATATAACATGTAAGCTGTCGAAACTTCTGCACGTGTTGGCCGTGAAATCAGATTTTCTGAAATAAGTGCATTCACCTGACCACGAACATACAAACCATACAAACGGAAATCTTTAATTTCATTGTTGATGATCACACTGTTTTCGGCAGGTGGTTCGCCAGAAGCGGTGGTAGGCCCATTTATTACGATTCCATAATAACCACCAATGGCAACGCAATTCTCAACAGTCAGGTCACTGGCTGCAATACCTGCAGTGGTAGCGCCCGTTGCACTGCTGGAAGTAACAAATGGAACGAAATTCGTAAGGGTGGAAGTAACATCGGCAATAAACTGGCAACCATAAAATTTATTGAAATTTGCAGCATTTGTCAGCCACACGGCCCAGCCGTACTCACCTGTTGCAGAACCAAGCGCTTTGACAACCAGATTATTTACCGTAACATAATCGGTACCGTTAAATTTCAACGTGCCTCTTTCGTTTGTATTGGTTGATAAAAATTGTAAAACTTCACCGTTGCCATTGATGGTGAGGGTATTTGCAGTACTGCTGTTGGGCAGTTCAACAAACATCACCTGCTCATTATAGGGTCCGGTTCCTGCAATAACGTCAACCACTACAGGTCCTGAAAATCCGCCAAGATTCATGGCAGTGGCAAAATCTGTAAAATTATTAAAATTAGTACCTCCTGAGGGAAGTGTGCTATTGATGGTATATGCCCCTGAAAGCGGATCAGATGTAGTTGTAAACTGTCCCGGGCCACCCCAGTTGCTCAAGCTTCCTCCACCACAATCTGCCTGAACATAAAACTGATAAGTTGTTACCGGAGTAAGTCCTGTAAGGGTATAAGGTATAGAAGTGATACCTGAAATTTGTGTTCCCTGTGTCGTGGGATCAAAACCCGGATCGCCATATTTCAAATTCCAGGTAGTTTCGGTTCCGACGGGAATCCAGCTTAAAACAACAGAAGTTGTTGAAGGGTTGGAAGATGAAAGATTTGAAGGAGGTATACAACTGGCAAGTACCGCTGTGATTTGCATATTTGCCCTGTTGGGCGATACAGTTGCTGCATTGGTAGTTCCGCATGCAACCTGGGAATCACTGCGATAGAAGTTGGCAAGGCTGACTGGAGTCACAGTGTAAAATACCGAGGCATTTTGTGTGTAACTACCAGGAATGAGATCAAAACAAATATCAATTAACAGATTGGATGTCCCATTCCATACAATAGGGGTGGTGAATGTATGGGTGTTCCAACCCACAACAGGTAGGAATTCAAGATTTGTCCATACTGTCGTATAACCGTCGTTGTCGAAAGTGGTAGTTAGCTCAGTTGCACTGGTAAGCTTGGCTTTAATGGTATAGTTTGGCATTGGAGAACAATTGTTCATGTTCGCTACCTCAAAGCCAATGGCGCTGATATCTCCTGCCACTACTCCAAGGCTGGTCAGTTCACTTGCCAGCACCAGATACTGAACACGGTGATTCTTGTAATATGTTCCGTAGGGAGTTGGATGAACAGTAGTGCTATTAAAAGCAGTTCCGGTTCCCAGGGTAACCGTTCCGGTTTGTCCCAACAGATCTGGCATTATGAAAGCCAATGCCACGATCAGAGTAATCAATTTTTTCATAAATGAAAGTTTTAGTTAATAAAAAGGATTTAAAAGGAAAATGCCTGTTTTTCTTATATCACACCCCCCTGAATAAAACCATTTCAAAACGATTATGTCCGGATTAATAGTATTAGCCGGGCGTGGTGTGCAAAACATCTTGCTATACATTAATGTCATTTTAGCAGGACTTTTCGGGGCTGCTAAATTAATAAAAAATCATTTAGAACAGTTGATCATGAAATTTTTATGAGAAGGGAAAAAAACACCCTGATAATTCGAATAGCTTCATTTTTGGAATTTTTGCGTTCAACTAAGTAACCGTTTCTCCTGAACAAAATGATGACAATGTCCGTTTATGATCTATCAAATACTAAATTCATCCGCTATGAAAAAACCTGACATTTCCTTCTTCAGGATTGCTGCTTTCATTGTACTGGCAATTGCTTTATTTGGTATGGTTAATACCGGCCATACCCAAAACACAAACGAACCTTACAGAGTCCTGCGTGGAGAACGTCCACCTATTGATTTGCAAGCTGTTCCATCCGATGCACTGGAAGATGGAGTACTGCTTATTAAGTTTAAACCTGATTACACCCTGCACCTCGAAAAAAATCAGGTGAGCAGGCTGAGTAATGGATCCTTTCGTTTCAATATTGAATCAGTGGATAACCTGAATGATCTTTTTTCAGCCCAAAGTGTAAAGCAGGAATTTTTGCACAGTGCTTTTAACAATACTTTTACCTCAAAGCATAAGGCATGGGGGTTTCATCTCTGGTACAAAATAGTTTTTCAATCGGGAGCCGATATAAAAACGATTGCTGCTCAGTATCAGTCGCTTGAAGAAATAGAATATGCTGCTCCCGAGTTTAAGAAAGTTCTTTTCGAGAGCATGGACCAAAAAAGAATGACAGAAGTCATTACCGGTCTTACAAATACCCAATCAGACTGGATTCCCGATGATACCCGGTTGAACGAACAATGGCATTATAATAATACAGGGCAAACCGGTGGAACTCCCGGTGCTGATATTAAACTTTTTTCAGCCTGGGATATTGAAAAAGGAAACAGCGACGTAATCGTTGCAGTAATTGACCAGGGTATTCAGTTTAGTCACCCTGACCTGGCAGGAAACATGTGGCCTGGAATCGGTTATAATTTTGTGGCCGGCAACAGTACAGTTGTTCCCGGTGATCATGGCACCCATGTAGCCGGTACAATTGCCGCACTAAGCAATAATGGATTGGGTGTTGCCGGTATTGCCGGTGGATCAGGCAACAACGACGGGGTTAGATTAATGTCGTGCCAGGTATTCACGGCTTCAGGCAGTGGTGGTTTTCACCTTGCCCCTGTGT
>CAYQRU010000120.1:0-10040 GCA_964419945.1 uncultured Bacteroidales bacterium
ACTGCATTGGGCGAGAAATACGGGATTAAAGTCCCCAAGAGCAAAGTGTATCATGAAATAACTTCATTGCACTCTGTTGCCAAGGAATTCACTTACCCGGTGATTGTTAAAGGCAAATTTTATGAAGCCTATGTTGCCTACAACATTGACCAGGTAAAAACCTATTATAATAAAATTACCGCCAAATGGGGATTGCCGGTGATTGTGCAGGAATTCATCCATGGAACCGAGTTTAATGTTACCGGATTGGGCGATGGAAAAGGAAACACACTTGCAGCAGTTCCCATGCGCAAACAATATATTACCGATAAAGGCAAGGCCTGGGGTGGAGTTTCTGTGTCCGACCGCAACATGATTGACCTGACCAACCATTTCATCAGCCAGACCAAATGGCGTGGCGGCTTTGAACTTGAACTGATGAAAGATAAACATAACGATTTTTACCTGCTGGAAATCAACCCACGCATGCCCGCCTGGATTTACCTTGCTGTGGGCGTCGGGCAAAACATTCCCGAAGCTCTGGTAAGACTCGCTCTTGGCGAAAATGTCGAACCTTTTTCAGAATACAAGGTTGGGAAAATGTTCGTTCGCTTTGCCTGGGACATGATCGTTGATATCGAGGAATTTCAGCAAATATCAACCTACGGAGAATTATAATGGGTAAGATTCCGGAAACAGTTCTGAGATCATGGCCATACAATCCTGTAAAGGATGCTTTGACCGCCGATTTTATAACCAGATAATAACAATAACTCATATTCACACATCAACACCTGCACACACAAACACACTAAATACATGGAAAAGCAAAGATATGAACGTCCGCTGATAAAGCGGATAGAAATGGAAATGCCGAATAAATTTGGCTCAAGGACTGAGCGCACTCCCAAATCGCATATTGATGGTGTGCCTGTCAAAGACCTGATTTCCCGGTATGGATCTCCCCTGTTTGTTATTTCGGAGAAATCTATCAGGACGATCTATAGAAAAGCTAAGAAAGCCTTTACTATGCGCTATCCCAGGGTGCAGTTTGCCTGGTCGTACAAAACCAATTACCTCGATGCAGTGTGCAGTACTTATCACCAGGAAGGCTCATGGGCAGAGGTTGTAAGTGGGTTTGAATATGATAAAGCCATCAAGATCGGGGTAAACCCTAAAAAGATCATTTTCAACGGACCAGATAAAACCGTTGCCGAGCTGACAAAAGCCATTGAGAATGATTCGCTGATTCACATTGATCATCTCGAAGAGCTTTACACCATCATTGAGCTTGCCGAAAAGCTGGGTAAGCGGCCCCGCGTAGCCATCAGGGTAAACATGGACACAGGAATTTTTCCTATCTGGGATCGCTTTGGATTCAACTATGAAAACGGGCAGGCCTGGGATGCGCTGAATAAAATTATGGCCTCAGGCAAAATGGACCTGGTTGGATTGCATTGCCATATTGGAACATACATATTCAGCACAAAAGCCTATGGCATTGCCGCCAACAAGCTTGCTGACCTGGCACTTGGATTGAAACGCCGCTACAATCATGATGTCAGATACATTGATCTGGGAGGTGGATTCGCCTCAAAAAATACCCTGAAAGGCGCGTATCTTCCCGGAACTGATACCATTCCCTCGTTCGACGACTTTGCCGAAGAGATTACCACAGCCCTGCTTCATGCTGAATTTCCGCCCGACAACCTGCCTTTGCTCATTCTCGAAACCGGACGTGCGTTGATTGATGAGGCTGCATTTTTGCTTGGAACAGTGATCTCAAACAAACGCTCCTCGACCGGGAAACGCACCACCATAGTTGACATCGGTATCAACCTGTTGTTCACTTCTTTCTGGTACGATCATAAAGTAACCCCTGCACAGGAATTTTCGCAATACACCGAAGACACCACTATGTATGGTCCTTTGTGTATGAACATTGATGTGATCCGCGAAAATGCAATGCTGCCCCTGCTCAACAAGGGCGATCATTTTGTGATCCATCATGTAGGCGCATACAATATGTCGCAATGGATGCAGTTTATCAATCTGAGGCCCAAAATCGTACTGATTGACCAGGACGAAAAAGTACATATTATCCGCGACAATGAAACAATGGATGTATTTAACGCACTGGAAAAAATTCCCGGGCACCTGCAGAAATTTGAATTATAAAAACCGGAATCTCAATTGCATGCGTTGTCAGCCTCCTGGCTTTCTGATCTTATCGCAAGGTCTGATTCAGCGTATTTGAAAATCCTATCTTTGTCCCCCAAATTGCAATGTAATCAGAAAAAGCCTGACTGCCAATGGTTCAAAAGATTGAAAAATCTCTTATCCTGTTCATTGATGGAATGCTGTTAAGCTACAGCCAGGTGTTTTTTTCCAGGCAGAAACTTCTGGGTATCATGCTATTGGCCGTTTCGTTCTTCGATTGGATTGCAGGTATAAGCGGACTGATAGCCGTGTTTGTTTCCAACTTTGCGGCCATTGCTATTGGATTCAGAAAAAGCCACGTATCACTTGGATTGTATGGCTTTAACAGCTTGCTGGTAGGACTTGGAATGGGAATTTTATATAAACCCGGGCCTGAGTTTTTCTTCGTGCTTGTTTTCGCCGCACTCTTTACTTTTTTTCTAACTATCTGGCTGGAAGGATTTTTCGGGAAATATGGACTTCCTTTCCTTGGCTGGCCTTTTTTACTGGGAATTTGGATGGTGAGCCTTGCTTCACGGCAGTTTTCGGCACTTGAAATGAGTGAACGCGGAGTTTTCATGCTTAACGAGATTTACAGGTATGGAGGCATACAGATGGTAAATATCTATTTGTGGGCCAACGAGCTTCCGGTTCACGAATCCATTAAAGTGTATTTCAAATCGCTGGCTGCCATATTTTTTCAATACCAGATACTGGCTGGTGTGATCATTGCCACCGGCTTGCTGATTTATTCACGTATCGCTTTTTTACTTTCGGTGCTCGGCTTTTTTACGGCTTACTTTTTTTACAAACTCATTGGCGCCGACCTCTCACAGTTAAACTACAGCTACATAGGATTCAATTATATTCTTAGCGCCATTGCCATTGGTGGCTTTTTCATTGTACCTTCAAGAAATTCATTTCTATGGGTGATTCTGCTTACGCCCATTATTTCCTTTGTGATGACATCAGGAAGCGCTTTTTTCAGCATGCTGAATCTGAGTATTTATGCGCTGGCTTTCAATATTGTGGTTGGCGTTTTCCTTTACATCCTCAAGTTCAGGGAGCGGAATTTTTATGCTCCGGAACTTGTAGCCGTGCAGTTATCGTCGCCCGAACTGAATTTGTACTCTCAAAAGAATTATCAAAACCGATTCGATGTGAATGTGTGGACACAAATTTCGCTTCCTTTTCTTGGTGAATGGTACGTATCGCAGGCACACGGCGGAGAGCATACCCATAAAGACGAATGGCGCCATGCCTGGGATTTTGAAATGTACGACGAAGAGAATAAAAATTTCGTCAACAATGGGTTTGAAGCCAAAGATTATTATTGCTTCAACAAACCCGTACTTGCTCCTGCCGACGGAATCATTCAGGAAATCCAGGATGGCATCCCCGACAATGCCATCGGGGAGATGAACCTGGGAAACAACTGGGGAAACGCCATTGTGATCAGGCATGGCGAAAGGCTTTATTCGAAATTATGTCATCTTAAAAATCACAGTATTACAACCACCAGGGGCGCCTATGTTAAACGTGGCGAAATCATAGCACACTGCGGTAACTCAGGCCGTTCCATCGTCCCACATCTTCATTTCCAGGTGCAGTCCGATCCGTTCATTGGGTCAAAAACCATTGACTACCCTTTTGCGAATTACCTTTTGAAAACGGGTTCGGGTTTTGAATTAAAAACCTACAGCCGGCCATTGAAAAACCAAATGGTGGTCAACACTGTAAGAAACGATTCCTTGTTCAGGGCATTTAATTTTATTCCCGGCCAAACTATTCACCTTATCGTTAAAAACGAGGGAATGCCGGCACAACGAACCGACTGGGAAGTATGCTCCGATATGTATAATTACACCTATCTTGAATGCAGGAAAACCGAATCAAAAGCCTATTACCGCAACGACGGCAATTTGTTTTATTTCACACATTATGAAGGCGATAAGAATGCGCTATTATATTATTTCTATCTGGGAGCTTATAAAATAGTGCTTGGCTATTACGACAAACTCAAAGTGTATGACTATTATCCAATCAATGCCTTTAAGAAAAACCTCCTTTTGTTTCTGCACGATTTTGTCGCACCCTTCTACATGTTCATGAATGCTAACTATGCTCTTTGTTATCAGAAAATAGAAGACAACCTTACCGACAGTACCATTCACATGAAATCAAACACAAAATTGAGTGTGCGGAAAAATACCAACTGGGAAATTGATTTTGAATTACTTATATCCAATGGAAGATTTGCGGAATTCAAAGTCGAAAGTCCGCAATGTAAAATGTCAGCCAGAGAAATTCCATCATAGTTCACCCATGAATACTAAGCAAACGATAACATCATTGCCGACAACCTTCGTCATCCTGATTTTATTGCTGGTTGTGCAAATCAGGTTAAGCGCACAGGAATCATGGGATTTCAAAACTACCGACAGCCTGACGTTTGAACTTTACCAGCAGGGAAAATGGTCAGCACTGATCAGGGAGGGAAACCTGGCCTTGTCAAAAGGTTACGATTACTACTATCTGCGAATGAGGTTGGGGATTGCATATTTTAATTTGCAGCGTTACCGCCAGGCGGCTCAGCATTTCGAAAAGGCGCTTTCCAACAGCTCTACAAGCCAGATAGCATTTGATTATCTTTCGCTTAGCTATCAGTGGGGAGGTATGGAAACAGATGCAGCAGCACTCGGAAAACGTTTTCAAAGCCTGAGCAACACAGCATCAGACTCTGGTAATCTGATAAATGGTGTCATGTTGTTTACAGGGATCTCCCTGTCAGACGGAATTGACAGATTCAAAGAACTTGACCTTGATGGCGATGAAAATATTTATGGCGAAATTACTGGCAACGGCAATGGAATTTACGGCCATGCAGGCATTGTATTTTCACCGGCAAACCAGTTCAGATGGTACTTTGGCTATACCGGTCTGCAGATTGGAAAATATCAACGTATTACCATGTCGGGCATTGACACATTGAATGAGTATAAGCTTTCGCAAAGTCAACTATACGCAAGTGCGCCTGTCAGGTTTGCTTTGGGCTGGCATGTAACACCGGCATTCAACTTTATCCGGTTTACCGGATATCCGTTTGCTGTTAGCTATGATACAATAAATTACAGGTATATCATCCAAAAAAATAATGATTCGGGGACAGGTTATCTTGTTTCTTTAAGGATCATGAAAGAGATGCCCCACTTCAACGCGGGTTTTGCCTTCGCAAATTCGAACCTGAATGAAAAGCAACAATGGCAGGGAACCATCATGGCAGGGGTGTATCCTTTTGCCAACCTGAATCAGTATATCATTGCAAGGTTTTCAGCCCTTTCGGAAGACAATGAATTCAACCGGCATTTTAAAATTACAGGTGGATCTAGAATTTTTTCAAGTTTGTGGCTTCAGGGTAGCTATCTCAAGGGCAATCTTCAGAATGCACACGACGACAACGGGCTTATTGTTTTCAATTCAAGTGGAAAAATTACCTCACGAGCAAATTTTACCGCCTTTATTTTGCTAAGTCCAAAATTTACCATCCAGTTCGACTATGCAATTTCAAAACAGGAAGATCCCCGCATTCAATATACCGATTACAATACTTATATCTGGAAATCCGTTAGTTACAACAATCATCATATTATGGGAGGAGTAAAATGGAAACTTTAAAATATCGTTTTTTAACAGGACTGGTTTTTTTAATGCTGACATCCACCGGGTTGGTGGCGCAAAATGGAAAATCGCTGCTCGAAGCCTTTGTAGTGAGCTATAAAGCCGAAACATCGGGCGAATACACACGCGCCATCGAAGTCCTGCGAAAGGAATACAAGGAAGATTCCTACGAACTGAATCTGCGTCTGGGTTGGTTAACTTATAACAATGGCTCGTTCAGCGAGTCGGCAGCTTATTATAACAAAGCCATACAACTTATGCCTTACAGCATCGAGGCGCGCCTGGGCTTTGCCCTGCCTGCTTCGGCAATGGGCAACTGGGATCATGTGATCACAAAATACCAGGAAATCCTGAAGATTGATCCCAACCATTCCCTCACCAACTACCGGATGGGCCTGATTTATTACTACCGTGAAGATTATCAGACTGCATACAAGTATTTCGAGCGGATTGCCAACATGTATCCGTTTGATTACGACTCCATTCACATGTTTGCCTGGGTGAATCTGCGTCTGGGAAAATCGCGTGAAGCGCGTGCGCTGTTCAACCGTGCACTGCTTATCCGACCGGGTGATACATCGGTGCTCGAAGGTTTAGACAAATTGAAATGAAGCAATGCGGCACTGAAGCGCCCGGCACAATCCAAAACTATTACTTCACGATATTCACCATCAGCAGATTATCGTTACTGCACCGGATGGAAACAAGGTAAAATCCTTTGTCAATCCCTGATGTTTCCAGGATAATTTCACCCTGTTCCAGACGGGCTTCAACATTTACCTGCCTTCCTGCCAGGTCATATACAATGGTAGCCGGCAAATAAGCCAAAGGCTCGGCAAATGATATTCGGCAAAACCCGGCAGCAGGAACAGGATAAACCGTAACGACAGGCGACTTGTCAGGCTCTTCAACAGCAACGAACCCGCCCCAGATAGCACCAACATACTCAGGGTGATCAATAAAAGGATTACGGTTGTCCTGTATGGCATAAACAGCGTTGTTCCGGTTTAATTCCTTCGTACTTACCGGATCAAGCACATGCCATGATTTCATGAGATTAAGTGCCCAGGTCTTTAGCTGCGATCCGTTAGTCATGGGACTGCCTGTCCACCCATTATCCTGACCAAAGTAGCGTACGGCCATATAAAAACAGGTTCGGGCAAAATCCCCCTTATATTCGTTAATGGGTTCAAATACGACACCATTATAGCCGGGGAAAGAGTTATTTCCAACCTTGCTTCCATTCATTGAGGTCCATGTAGCGGAAGAAACTTCACCAAAAGGATAATTGCTCCGCCTGTTGTTAACATATCCATCGGTAGGGTAAAGATGAAAAAGATCGGTATACATGGGTGTGCCATTGTTGAACCAGCTTGCCGGAAATGAATGTTCGCGGTTATAGCATTGCCCTTCTCCGCTGTAATTCCCGCATTCATCGTTGTTATTATAATAATAAATATAAGGGGGGGGGCCGTCCGGATTGTCAGAATACATATCCCAGACCACCATGTTGGGTTTGCTGTCGGTTGACTCGAAATGATCGTACAGTGAAGCATATGTCTGCTCCTGATGATCCTTAATGATATGATGCAATGCCTGTTGCAGTGCGATGCCTGTCAGGCCCGCGGCGCTGTTGTAATAACCTGCCGGCTGAGACTCAGCCTTTGGTGTAAGAAACAGAATCGCAATGAAAAATCCAAATATTTTCATAAACCGAGAGATTAAAAACCGCAACTTCCTCCGTTGCAGCAACATCCCGGTGAGGATACCGGTTCGAAGCCCGCGGATTTCTTTCCAGGGTTGGGTTCGCGGTATTCATCGCTTTCAACTTTGCAATCGGGGCAATGTCCCATATATTTGGCGCAGGGCCCATACACAGGACTGTGATATTCAACCCGTATTCCTTCAGCTTCAAAAAGTTTTGCACAATCAGGACATCTGAATTTCATTTTTTCAGGGAGTTATTAATGATACATGTTTTTGTTCCGGGTGCAAAATTAGTTCAATTCTCTGAATTGAAGTAGTTGTCTCAATGTATGTTTCATAAGCCCATATTAACCTGGAAGCATGATGCATGATAATAATCTGCCGCGCTCATCTCCGGATTTTCAGGTTAGGACTCATACATAGTTTTATTTGGTATCATAGACGTAATACATGTATTAAAGTGTTCATTAATAGCCAATTATTGGCACTATTCAAATAGTTGTATTTTTTATGCCATAATCAGAAAAACATTTCGTTACTTTGCGAAATATTAAAATGAATATAAACCATTTGTCCATGAAAATCCAAATCAAAATTCTTGGAACCGGATGCACTAAATGCAAAACCCTTGAAAATCTCACAAAAGAAGTGGTAGCAGAATATAATTTCAATGCCCAGGTAAGCAAGGTAGAAGACATTATTGACATTATGAGTTACAATGTGATTTCCACTCCGGCGCTGGTAATCAACGAAAAGGTTGTTCTTAAGGGCTATCTGCCAGGCAAAGATGAGATTAAGAAACAAATTGAAAAAGTTATCAATGGCTAAGAAAGTAAATTTTGACCCGGATATCCTCGAAATGGCTGCTTATGCCAAAGCGTTGAGTCATCCGGTTCGCGTATTTATACTTAAAAAGCTTTCAGGAATGAATTCCTGTTGCTACAGTGGCGACCTTGTCGAAGAATTACCTGTCGGACGCTCGACTCTATCGCAGCATCTGAAAGAATTGAAGTATGCTGGCCTGATTCAGGGTGAAATTGAACCCCCGTTTATCAAATATTGTTTGAACCGGGAAAAATGGAATGCTCTTCGCTCAGCTTTTTGCAGTATGATAGGGCATACAATTCAAAAAGATAAATAAAATAAAAAATATGAACAAGAATCTATTAATTCTGACCATGATATTCTTATTAGCAGGTTGCGGGTCAACCAGCAAGAATACAAAAGAAGAGGACACAATCAACTTTTCAACCGAAAATACCACGGTGATGGTTTATTATTTTCATGGCAAGCAACGATGCGTTACCTGCCTTGCCGTTCAAAAAGTTGCCGAAGAAACCTGTAGAGAATTTTTTAGTGATAATCCCGATGTGAAATTTACAGAAGTTGATATGACAGAAAAAATCAATGAAGCTCTGGCCGAGGAATACCAGGTTTATTTCAGCAGCCTGATTGTCGCTTCGGGAGATTATTACAAAAATCTTACAGATATTGCTTTTGCCAATGCTGTGAACAAACCGGAGGTAGTAAGAGATTACATTGTGAGCGAGGTAAATGGATACCTGAAATAGAATGTTCAGAGGCCATGTTTTTTCCTTGTATCAAGGAACAGAAGTGAGGGTTTCTGATGTAATATTAGCAGCAAAGTTTATTCAACATTCAACACATGGAGTTTTTACAAAATATCATTGATAATTCGCAATTCCCTGTAATAACTGCTTTTGCACTCGGCTTAATGACGGCTATAAGCCCTTGTCCGCTTGCAACAAATATTTCTGCCATAGGATTTATAAGTAAAGATCTTCATAGCAGGCGCAGAGTCTTTTGGAATGGACTTTTATACACACTTGGCCGGATTATTGGCTACACGGCACTGGGAATTATCCTTATTCTGGTGTTGAAACAGGGCTTCGGCATGTTCAAAATTCAAAAAGCTGTTGGCACTTACGGCGAAATTTTTATCGGGCCTATCCTTTTGCTTATTGGGATTTTTATGTTGGATGTTATTAGAGTAAATTTTTCATTCACTGGTAAAATGACAGAAAAAATGGAAAGCAGGGCTGAGGGTGGAAACTCCTGGGGGGCCTTGCTGATAGGAATTGTTTTTGCATTGGCATTCTGTCCTTACAGCGGCATTCTGTATTTTGGCGGACTGATTCCGTTGGCGGTTGCCACTCAAGGGGGCTATCTGCTTCCGGTGGTGTTTGCCGCAGCAACAGGGTTACCAGTTATTATATTTGCATGGATACTGGCTTTCAGCCTGTCAAGCCTTGGTTCAGCCTACAAAAAAATCAAAACCTTTGAAACCTGGTTTCACAGAATTGTTGCAGTTACGTTTATTCTGGTTGGGCTTTATTTTATTTATATCATCCATATACGCTAAGTGATCATCTGTTTTATCGTTAAAAAACTGAAAAATTGAAATCAGAGAAAATAAAAGAAATCGTTAAGGAAAAATATTCCCGGATTGCCTGCAA
>CAYQRU010000120.1:10050-10709 GCA_964419945.1 uncultured Bacteroidales bacterium
CGGACGCGCCGACTCACCACCCCACCCGCACACCGCTCCTCTGCTTGCTCCTCAAAAAAAACAACACCTGAAAACACACAAAATCAACGAAATCGTTAAGGACAAATATTCCCTGAGTGCCTGCAATCATTCTTCTTGCTGTCCTTCCGACGGTGGGGTGTCATCGGTAGATTATACCGTATTTACTCAGGATTATCATGACCTGCAGGGATATTTTCCTGATGCCGATCTGGGCTTGGGATGTGGCTTGCCCACTGAATTTGCAAAAATCAAAAATGGCGACATTGTGATAGATTTAGGAGCCGGCGCAGGCAACGATTGTTTTATTGCCGCCCGCCTCACCGGTGAGCAGGGAAGAGTCATCGGACTTGATTTTTCGGAAGCTATGGTCAGGAAAGCCAATGAAAATGCTGAAAAGCTTGGGCTTGCTCATGTGCGATTTTTCCAAAGCGATATTGAAGATCTGATTGCACCTTCATTCAGTGCCGATGTGGTGATCAGCAATTGTGTGCTAAACCTGGTTCCTGATAAGAAACGTGTTTTCAGTCAGATTTACCGGGTACTTAAGAGACAGGGACACTTTTCTGTTTCCGATATTGTGCTTGAAGGCGAATTACCCGAAAAAATCCGCAATGCAGTCGAACTTTATTGCGGCTGTG
>CAYQRU010000121.1:0-10556 GCA_964419945.1 uncultured Bacteroidales bacterium
CATCGAATACTGCTACTTTGATGATCAGCGAGATAGCATCCGTATTGAAATACCCCGAAAGAGCCATCGGACTGCACTTTTTTGGCTCGGTTAACAAGGTAAAGATCATAGAACTGGTGCGCAGCGTTTACACAAACGACAAAACTTTCGAACTGATACGCAAATTTGCGATGATGATAGGGCGGAAGTTGATACAGGTGAATGAGTCTTCAGGCAATGTCAGTACTCGTATGCTGGTGCCCATTATTAATGAGGCCTGTGAGTTACTTATGGAGGGTGTAGCTACAGTAAGTGATATTGATGAGATCATGAAGGAAACCGCCGGACTGATGAATGGACCATTTGAAATGGCAGATGCAATCGGATTAGACAAAGTACTGAAGTGGATGGAAAATCTGTATACTGAATTTGGAGATCAGAAATATAAACCATCGCCTGTGATCAAGCGCCTCGTTCGGGCTAACATGATGGGGCGACGCACCGGAGAAGGTTTTTACAAGTATTCGGACGAGAAGAAATCCATTAAAAAAGGTCCTATTCATAAATTAGGGCGCGAATAGGTAGTTTATTATAGCCAAGGATTTTATCAGTTAATTTCGAAAGATTATGAAAATTATTGTATTGAATTGTGGAAGCTCATCAATAAAATACCAACTTTTTGAAATGCCCGCACAGCAGGTGTTGGCCAAAGGATTGGTAGATAAAATAGGATTGAAAGGTTCGCTCATCAAGCATCAGCGTAATGATGGGATTGAGGTGAAGCTTGAAGGAGAAATTCTGGATCATCAAGCAGGTATTGAATATTTACTGGGGGTGTTGGTGAGCGGGAAATATGGTTCTATCAAAAGCGTAGAAGAAATAGATGCTGTTGGACATCGTGTCGTGCATGCAGGCGAGAAGTTTGGAGGCAGTGTTGCGATAGCTCCTGAAGTAGTAGCTGCCCTTGAAGAATGTATTGATCTGGCTCCCTTACATAATCCCCCAAATCTTGAGGGTATTTATTCAATTACACGGCTTCTGCCCAACATTCCCCAGGTTGGAGTATTCGATACAGCATTTCACCAAACAATGCCTGATTACGTTTATCTTTATGGCATACCATATTCTTTATATGATAAATACAAAATACGCAGATATGGTTTTCATGGGTCAAGCCATCGTTATGTTTCACTGCGGGCATGCGAAATTTTAAATGTAGATTTTATGACCCGGAAAATCATCACTTGCCATCTTGGAAACGGTGCCTCAATTGCAGCGATTAAAAATGGCCAGTCCCTTGATACGAGCATGGGAATGACCCCACTGGAAGGTTTAATAATGGGCACACGTTGTGGTGATCTTGATGTGGGCGCAGTTCTTCATATCGCCAATAAAGAAGGTATTGACATGTCAACAGTCAACACACTGCTGAATAAACATAGTGGTGTACTGGGTATTTCAGGAATCTCGTCCGATATGAGGGATATTGAAAAGGCTGCTGAAGAAGGTAACCTGCGCGCACGTGTTGCTTTACACATGTACCGTTACCGTATCATCAAATATGTTGGTGCCTATGCTGCAGCAATGAATGGTTTGGATATTCTTATTTTCACGGGGGGAGTTGGAGAAAACGACTATGATTCACGTCAGGAAGTTATGGAGAGCATTAGATTTATGGGACTTGAGTTTGATACAAAACTAAATCATGGGCTTAAAGGTAAGGAAGCGATACTCTCCACCGCGGAATCGAAAATAAAGGCATTAGTGGTACCTACAAATGAAGAACTGGTAATTGCAAAAGATACTTTTGATATTGTTACCAAAGGTTAGAAGGCCAACGGTTATTCTTGTGGTTTATAAAGTCAGGAAAGCAGGGGAGTTGTTGATTTAAAATCATTGATATATTTGGTTCAGGAAGTGAAACATGAATGGGTATCAGCTCTGAATTTCCGGAGCATATATTCAGATAAGCCTAACAGTGCTCCTGGTATTGATGCTGTCCCAAATCAGGATTTTATGTTTTTTCATTGGACAAACAGCAAGGATACAAGCATAATTAAAATGATGATATTCAATATTATATGTCATAAGTACAATTTTTGCTTAGGTATTTATACTTAGGTTAAAGTTCTCTATTCATAATAAAGCCGACAGCCATGAAAACGAACATTTTAAAATCGCTGATGTTAACACTCATCATGATGATGATGGTTGTAATAATGTATGGTCAGGAAGGTGGAGCACCACCACCGCCACCGGACGATCCATCCTTAGGCGGGGGGCATCCTCCTGTTGGAGGTAATGTGGCACCCGGAGGTGGTGGAGCACCTGTAGGAAGTGGCCTTTTACTGCTGCTCACAATGGGTGGGGCATACGGTGGTATTAAATTTTTCGGATCAAGAAGAAAATAAATGCTTGTTATCCCGCTCTATACCTGCAGAAATAAATAATGTTTCAGGTTCGAAATATTATGAACTGAAGAATGGCTGATAAACGAAATAAAGACAAAGGCACCAGAACCATAACCGGGTCTCATGGCAATGGAGACGGAAATGGAAATGGTAACCTTCATGCAGAAAATGCCTATCAGGAGGATACTTTTGATATCGGCAGGTTTTTGCATGTTCTTTATATTCACAAATGGAAATTTATTATTATCCTGTTACTTGTGATGATTCTGGCGTATCTCTATGCTGTGCGCCAGCCTGTGTTTTATCAATCGAAATATGAAGTTTTTTACAGTGAAACAGCCAAAGAATATGTTTCAAAATCGGAAGTACCGGTAATCAAACCTGAATTTGACCGTACTTTCTGGCAAAGTGTGATGCTTTCTGACGAAGCTGCGAGATTGACCCTTGAAAACTCGAATTTACCTTATACAATCCCGATCATCAAGCGAATGATCAAGGTGGAAATGAAAGCTTCACGGGACAGAACAAGTGGTCCTCCAATTTATGAAGTGACAATAACTTCAAAAAGAAACGAATTGATCCCGGTATTAATGAATTCTTTTATTAAAGCTCTTAATGACCTGTTGTATAAATATCAACTTGAAAATTCGGAAAAACTGGTTGAATTTCTTTCGAAACAATTAACCGACAATAATAAAAAGCTGGCAGAAATAGACAGGAAAATTTTGCACGAGCAATCATCCAACCCATACCTTATAAGAGATATTTCAAAGCTTTCAACCGATCTGGAATCCTTTCGGACTGAGCTGACCAATACACAAATTAATCTTTCGTCAATACGAGCTGCCAAAAAACAAACAGAGCAGGAACTACAGAATCAGGATGGTATCATCATGACTGAGACTTCATTTTCTGAACCACTGAAAGTTCAGCTTATGAATCTTCAGGTTGACCTTGCCCGTGCTCTCACTCAGAATAAAGAAGACCACCCAAAGGTAAAGGCGATCAGAGATAATATTGTTCAGATTACAAGCATGCTGCGAGATAGTATTGAACAAAAGCTGGAAATTCAGAATCTGTCTTCTAATCCGCTAAAAGATCAATTGATGAGTAAATTGCTTGATTTTCAAATAAATGAGATATCTCTGGAGACAAAACAGCAATACCTGAGGTCGGCAATTGCAGAACTGGAAAATCAAATGCTTCCTGATACCACCAATGTTAATCAACAGCAATTGATACGAAGCAGAGAAATGATTCTTATGTCAATGAATATGCTGAACAGTAAAATTATTGAAGTACACTCAGCTGCATTGGGTAATCTGAATAGATTCGTCCTCATTGATGAACCTGTCGTTCCTATGGCTCCTGCCAACAAAGGAATGCATTATTATTTGCTCATTGGATTGATGCTCGGACTGCTTTTAGGGGGAGGGTCGGTCTTTATTTATGATATGATTGATAACAGAATCATGCTTTTGACTGATTATGAAAAGTTTTATCACTATCCTGTACTTGGAGGCCTCTTACATAAAGCAAATGCTGATCAATTTAAGCTGGAAGCTGAATCAAAGACAGAGTCTTACGGATACAAAAGCGAAACAAGCGAAATTATCATTAACATTCGTCAACATCTGAAGCGTTCAGACCAAAAGCTTATTGCTTTATGCAGTCCTGTTAGGCAGGAGGGCAAATCATTGGTAATTATGCAATTAGCAAAAGGTTTAGCCGATAAAAAACTGAATGTTCTTTTGGTTGATTTAGATGTATTTGCCCCGAAGCTTACTTACAAAATGGAGAAAGCCGACAATGCCGGTTTAATGAATTTTATCAACGATGAATTACCTATCGGTGATATTGTTACAACTACGGCAATTCCAAATCTGAAATTTGTACCGGCAGGTAGATATGAACATCCTGTTGAATTTAATTTTGATGACAATATGTTCATCAAATTTATTAAATGGGCTAAGACGAATTTTGATGTTGTCCTGTTTGATACACCTGCCTTGTTATATATTCCGGAAGTACTTAATTTCATGGAGCTTACCGATATGATTGTCCCGGTTGTCCGATTACGTCACACCAATCGTAATTCACTGGATAAGCTCTTTAAATTGCTTGAACCGAATCGCTCAAAGATTATCGGAGCAGCGATTAATGATATTAAGACAAATGCTTTGACAAAATATAGTAATTATTATGGCTCTTACTATAAGTATTACGCTTACAAACCTTTGCCTGAGCAAAATAAAGACCGTAAGACCCGTTTTCAGGAAATGCGCCAAAAGCTATCCGGAAGTTCAACACCTCCTGTATCAAAGCGTAAATTTGAAAAACCAGATGTAAGCTAGATAGCAGATATGCTCACTGAAGCTGATTACCTGCCCGTATGCTGACCCGGTGATCCTGAAAACATGATTTTCATATTTTTTATGCTGATGTTCAGGTGATATATTTTTATTATGGAAAGAATCAAAAAGGTAAGAAAGAAAAGAAGATTAGGCCATCGCTTGCGCAAATATTGGTTCTGGTCAATTCTTGGAAGCCTTTTTTTCCTTTCAGCTCTGTTTCTGATCGTTCGTGGTTTTAAAGATGACGAAGAATCACCCGGAACACCACGAATTATCCGCGCAGGCATTGGAGGGGCGATAAACCACCCTGGCGTATATTCAATTCCTGAAGGTTCCGATCTTGCTATGCTCATCCGTCGTGCCCGGGGGCTTGCTCCCAATGCTGATATCGAAAAAATTGATTTCGACAAAACTGTCTTGAATGACAGCGTTTTCTGCATACCCCGCAAACCAGCTATCAGGCTTACACTACCAGATTCTGTTCCAGTTGATATTGTGACATCATTTGAACACGCCATTTCAATTCCTGTTCCTGATACTGGATCTGCAACTTTAAAAGAATTGAATTTTCTGTACATTGGTTTCCCTGCAGTATATGTGATTATTAATTATATACCCGAAATCCGCCAACTCAATTTTCTTCATATACCTCATCGTACTGTTCTCATGCAGAACGATTACCAGCTTATTGATATCTTTTTTACCCTGGGGATTGAGTCTACCATTCAGATACTTCAGCGACAGTTAAATATTGAAATTGATTATTATATGATGCAGGACAGGTTCTCATTCATTGAGATGATAGACCTGTTGGGTGGCGTAATTGTCAATCTTGACCAACCTTTTGCTGAAGAATATAATTTCCGGCCCCGGCCAACCAAACTTAACGGGTTTCATACCTGGGAATACATCCGGTTTCTTGATTTTATGAATTTGAGAAAACAGGTTTCATCTTCCACAAACCTTGATCTGATCTATGAGGACAATTTTACTATTTCTCCAGCCGACAGGCAGAGAGCATATGAAATGAGGCAACACCGCCAAAGGCTTGTAATGCAGGCAATGAGGGAATCGTATAAGCAATTACCGAAAGCAGAACAAATACTGAAACTTGGCAAACTGCTGAAAACTTTTGAAACCAATTTAGGCATTGAAATAGTAACTGACTTATATGAGGATATTTTGGTAACACCAAATCTCAGCTATGGTAATCTTCCGGGTTATTATAAGGCTGAAGGTGAGAATATTTGTTATTACCCTGATTTTTCTGCTTACCGTACATTAAGGGATCAACAAATCCGGGAGTACCTGCAACAATCTGATACCCGCAAACGAACCACTTATTAGAACTGCTGTTTCATTGGAATCTATGGATTGAATCCAAACATCAAATGAATTTTAAAATATGAATAATCTTAAAAGAATAATTACAGTAATTTTCTTTTTTCTGATTACCTGCCAGGCTTTTGCTCAGGCAGAAGGTTATATTATCAGAAAGGGCGATGTGTTGGATGTTGTTGTGATGCAACACCAGGAGTTTTCCATCAGCGGAATCACGGTACTTCCGGACGGAACCATACAATATCCCGGATTTGGCAACATTGTGGTAGCGGGCATGGATACCCAGCAACTGTCTGATTCATTGCAGGTTGCATTAGATAAATACCTGGTAAATCCAATGGTTACAGTATTCGTGCGAAAAATCAGTGACCAGATGCTGAATGTCTTCGGATATGTAAACAGACCCGGACAATACCAGGTGTACGAAGCGATTGACTTATTTTCAGCCCTTGCCTATGCTGGCGGTATTAAAGATTACAAGAAAGTAAGGTATATATATATTCTTCGGGAAAACATGGAAATCGAAGAATTCCGTATTAAAAACTTCTTTCTTCAGGATGAAGCCTCTGTGAAAATACCATTCGTGTATGCTGGTGATACAATCTATGTGCGCGAACCAAGGATATTCAATTGGTCTATGTTATCATTTTTTGCCTCTTTGCTGAGCGCAATTGCAGTTTTGGTCAGAACCTTTGTATGATACTCATACATCTTTGATTTACAGGTAAATTAATTATAATTTTAAGACTGCACTAATCTGTCAGTACTGCAAAGTTCTATTGTCAGTTGTTCAAAAAGTATTATTTTCGCAACACCTATCTTAGGTTAAATAATTGGGTTACCAATCGCTCAAAGAAAAAATTCACTATCATGAAACGAAAACTGTTACTCATCAGCAATTCTACCAATGCAGGAGAAGAATACCTTGGCTGGCCCCGTAAATATATAATGGATTTTATGGCAAATACAGGGGTAAATAAACTTTTGTTTTTGCCCTGGGCCGGAGTTAACCTTTCGGATGAGGGATTAAATGCTTCTTTTGATATTTATGAAGATAAAGTGAATAGTGTTTTCAGGCTTATGGGACTGGAGGTATATTCCATTCATAATGAAAAAGATCCTCTGAGGGCAGTAAATGAAGCACAGGCAGTTGCAGTAGGAGGAGGTAATACGTTCCACCTGGTGTATATGATGCATAAAACAGGTATCTTGAAAGCGATGAAACAACGTATCCTTGAGGGTATGCCATATATGGGCTGGAGCGCCGGTGCCAATGCAGCCTGCCCTACGTTACGAACTACCAATGATATGCCCATCATCCAGCCCGCATGTTTTGATTGTTTTAATGTAGTTCCGTTTCAAATTAATCCCCATTACCTTGATGCCAATCCCCAGGGGCACGGTGGTGAAACAAGAGAACAGCGCATCAATGAGTTTCTGGCCATCAACCGGGAGGTTACAGTTGTTGGTTTGCGTGAAGCCACTGCTTTGTGGATAGAAAATGGTTTGATAAACCTGGTTGGAACCCGTTCGATGCGTCTTTTCAGATATGGGCAACAACCCCTTGAATACCGACCCGGTGATGATATTGGCTTTTTACTGAAATAGCTATGAATCAGATTCGGATTTCATAAAATTGCAGGAAACTTTTGTGACTGCACTGAAATTGCTGTCTTAAAACCCTGACCATACAATCAGTAAACGGCTCTTCCAATGGCTTTTTTTCCATATTTCAGGCGAATGCGATCCATGGCCTGGTAGAGACTGACCATCTCAGGAGTATCGTCGAACATGCTGATTTGCTGCATTCCTGACACCAGGTGGCTGAATCTGACCCCGATCAGCCGCACAAGCATCCGGCGTTGGTAAACGCGTGCAAACAATGATTTTGCCACGGGTATCAGGATATGGTCGAGCGCTGTGTATGGAATGCGTTGCTGCATAGTATGGGTATCGAAATTGGAGTATCTGACTTTAACAGTAATACATGAAGTGAGTTTTTGCTTTTTGCGAAGTTGAAAAGCAAGCTTTTCAGTCATTCCGGTAACAAGGTTGTTGAGCATGATAATATCAGTAGTGTCGTTTTCAAAAGTGGTTTCGGTACTTACTGATTTGCGTTCCGACCAGGGCTCCACAGGCGTAGGGTCAATCCCGTTAGCCTTTTTCCAGATCACGATTCCATTTTTTCCGAGTACCCTTTCAACCATTTCGGGAGGCATGCTCCTCAGGGTGTGAATGGTAGCGATACCCATGGAACGTAACAAATGATAGGTTTTTTGCCCTATCATGGGTATCTTACTGATTGATAACGGGTCAAGAAAAGGTTTGACATTTGGCAATGGTACCTGCAGTTCTCCGTTAGGTTTGGCAATACCGGTAGCAATTTTCGATACGGTTTTGTTAACCGACAGGCCTGCCGATATTGGAAGACCGGTATTCCTGATGATACTCTGCCGGAGTTCCTGAGTCCATTTCATGCATCCGAAAAAGCGATCCATGCCGGAAATGTCGAGATAGTGCTCATCAATGGACGCTTTTTCGAACAGCGGTGCTTTCTCAGCAATGATCTCGGTAACCATGCGCGAATAACGGGAATAGCTTTCGAGGTCGCCACGTATGTAAACAGCATCGGGGCAAAGAACGCGCGCCATCTTTACCGGCATGGCAGAATGTACTCCAAAGCGACGTGCTTCGTAGCTGCAGCCTGCTACCACACCACGATCTGACATTCCGCCTATGACAATCGGCACACCATTCAAACGGCTGTTGTGGAGGCGTTCTACCGATACAAAAAAGGTATCAAGGTCCATGTGGACGATGGTACGCTGCCCGGTATTATCAGCTATGTTGTTCATTTTTCAAAAAAAATCAGGATTAGGCTAAAGTTATTAAAAAATGCATTACCTTTGACGAAAAATTAATCACACAAACGACCATAATATAATCATTTTTCTGACTGATCCAGCCAAAATGAGAGAATTTTTTTATGATATTTGCGTAATCCCCAGAAAAATAATGAAATGACTGAAAATGAAAAGCCATCCCAATATATATCTCATTCAATTTTCACTGTGCTTCAGTTTCAACACATTTTGTCCGGATACACCGGTTGGTATGAAGATTACATCCCAATATGGTTAGTACAGCCTCACTGAATCACAGTTTTTGTTTCACAATAAAAACCACAAACATGTATTTATCAGGTAATATCAAATTGTTGCGCAAACGCCGGGGCCGCACCCAGGATGATGTAGCCTTTGCCCTGAACATGAAGCGTTCCACCCTGAGTGGTTATGAAAATGAAGTAGCCGAACCAGGTGCTGAAGTTCTGATTTCCTTATCGCAGTATTATAAAATTTCTATTGACACATTGCTGAAAGTAGATTTGTCAACACTTCGGCCGAGTGAACTCTCCCAGATCGAAAGAGGATATGATATGTTTTATTCCGGTGGAAATTTAAGGATCTTAGCCACTACCGTTGATTCCGGGAATGAAGAGAATATTGAACTGGTTAATGAAAAAGCTACCGCCGGCTATGCGACGGGCTTTGCTGATCCTGAATATATCAGGATACTTCCGACTTTCCAGCTACCTTTTCTTTCAAAGCAGAAGAAGTACCGAACCTTTCAGATCAGTGGTGATTCAATGCTGCCTATTCCCGATGGCTCACTGGTGACGGGAGAATTTGTACAAAACTGGAACCTGATCCGCAACGGGCAACCGTATATTGTTCTCACCCTTGCTGATGGACTTGTGTTTAAGATCATACAAAACTTACTGAGCACAGAAGGTAAACTTAAGGCATTTTCGCTGAACCCATTATATGAGCCTTACAACATTGACGGTAAAGATATCAGGGAAGTCTGGCGTTTTGTACACTACATCAGTTCAGTCATGCCGGCTCCAAACCTGCCCAGGGAGGAACTGGAGAATACATTGATACAACTGAGAAGAGATGTGGATATGATCAAACGGGAAATCAATGTGAAGCCGCCAACATTACCTTTTCCCGAAGATTAGCAGGGTGATATATCTGGTATATGATCAGTCTGTGGTGATGGCATAAAAAAGCAGCAGATAATCACCCCATTATCTGCTGCAAAAGGAGAACAAAACAGAAAAAAGCAAATCTTTATATTATAAAATCAGGCTCCGACCAGTGAGCGGCGAAATATTGGCTTCACACCAATTGCGAAGTTTCATTTTTTCTTCATCTTTTTCTTCACCCATCCACAGGAGGATTTTTCGTAATTCTTTTCCGAACAACGACTCATCGAAGCTGTACTGCTGTAAAATATACTTGGATAATTCAAACATGGCTGTAGATTAATATTTGTGCGACTATTAGCCTTTTATAATAATCTTGCCAAACTCTGAATTTAGTATAAAATATTTATATATTCTGTATTTCAATGTTTTATAAAAGGTGGAAATGCATAAAATCAATGATGCAGGAGTGTATTGATGAAT
>CAYQRU010000122.1:0-10488 GCA_964419945.1 uncultured Bacteroidales bacterium
GCGGACTTAATTTTTATCGTGTATGTGTGTAAATACCTGATTTTTATGTAAGTTTGTAAATTAATTTTCCTGAAGTCATGAGTTTTTCTGAGATCCGTGTCCGTTTTGCTCCGAGTCCGACCGGGCCTTTACATATGGGTGGCGTAAGAACCGCCTTGTACAATTATCTTTTTGCCCGAAAGCATAAAGGTAAAATAATCCTTCGTATTGAGGATACCGATCAGGCTCGTTTTGTACAAGGAGCTGAAGAATACATCATTGATTCGCTTGCCTGGTGCGGAATTGAATTCGACGAAGGGGTGCACACAGGAGGTCCGTTTGCACCGTATCGTCAAAGCGAACGCAAAGAAATATACCGCCAGCATATCGGAATGCTGCTTGAAAGAAATTATGCTTATTATGCCTTTGATACACCTGAAGAACTTGAAACCAGAAGAAAAAATGCTGAAGCATTGAAAGCTCCGCCTTTTCAATACGATGGCAGAACCCGCAGCGGTCTTCGTAATTCCTTATCACTTACCAAAAATGAAGTGGATAAGTTGCTTGAAGCAAATACACCTTATGTAATAAGGTTAAAAATTCCAGAAAACGAAATAATTGTGCTATATGATCTAATCCGCGGCAAAGTTGAGGTTGACAGCAATTTACTGGATGACAAAGTGCTGTTCAAGTCAGACGGAATGCCCACCTATCATCTGGCTAATGTAGTTGATGATTACCTGATGAGAATTACCCATGTAATACGAGGTGAGGAATGGCTTCCCTCGGCACCTTTGCATGTTTTGCTTTACCGGTTTTTTGGCTGGGAAGATGTTATGCCACGGTTTTCGCACCTGCCATTATTGCTTAAGCCTGATGGCAAAGGGAAACTTAGCAAACGAGATGGTGACCGGCTTGGTTTTCCGGTTTTCCCATTGCAATGGAAGGACCCCCTAAGTGGAGAATTATCAATAGGTTACCGGGAGTGTGGCTACTTACCGGAAGCTTTTATTAATATTCTTGCATTACTCGGCTGGAATCCGGGAACCTCACAGGAAGTTTTTACTATGAATGAATTGATTAATCTTTTTTCACTTGAGCGCGTAAGTAAATCAGGAGCAAAATTCGACGCAGAAAAAGCCAGATGGTTCAATCATCAGTATATACAAGCGAAACCGGAAAAAGATCTGGTTGCCCTGTTGAATCCATTCATTCGTGAAAAAGGTTATCATGCAGATGATGAGGCCCTTCTGAAAATCCTGCCCCATATCAAAGAACGTGTTGACCTGATCCCTGAATTATGGAACCAGGCAGAGTATTTTTTTGTCAGGCCCAAGCGCTACGATGAGCAGATAGTTAAGAAGCGGTGGAAACCAGAAACATCCCCTGCTCTTCTTGAAATAGCATCTCTTCTTGAAACTGAAGATATATCACAGGCAGATGAATTAGCTGTTTTAGTCAAATCATATATTGAGAAAAAACAACTCAATGCAGGCACTGTTATGCTTCCGCTTCGCATAGCACTTGTTGGTTCGGCAATGGGCCCCGACCTGTTCTTCATTATGCAGATTCTTGGAATTGATGAATCTGTGAAAAGAATCAGGAACATAGTTGATTTTTTGAGTCAATAAGATTTGTACCCAATCATAATAAAATAATTAATAATAAGCTAAGCAGTAAAATCATTGTTTACTTCCAACGCCAGCACTTAATACAGTATTGTTACACAATTACCTTCTAAATATGAATAAGAAAAATAAAGCTTCGTACAAGAGGAAATTAATCCTTACAAGTACTTTTGTGAGCAGTGTGCTCGAAGTTTTTACCAGCAATCCTTACCGCGCTTTAAATTTCAGGCAGGTAGCTTCTCATCTTGGTCTTAGTGATAAAGCCAGCAAAGAATTGGTCAAAGATATTCTTGGCGATCTTCAGAAAAGCAAGTCCATTGTTGAGCTGAACCGGGGTAAGTACCAACTTTCTCCTGAAAAGTTCAAGGATGCAATACCCCAAAACTTTATTAACGGTACCGTTGACATGAAACAAACCGGCAAGGCTTACATTATCACACCCGACCTGGATGAAGATGTATACATTGCCTATAACAATACAGGCCGTGCTTTACACGGCGATAAGGTGAAGGTGCATCTTTTTCCAAAGCGCAAGGGACGTAAGATCGAAGGCCAGATTATAGAGGTTGTAAGCCGCTCCAGGACAAATTTTGTTGGAACCATCAGCCTGAGCGGTAAAATTGGCTTTCTTGTACCTGATGATGTCACCATTCCTATTGATATTATGATTCTTCCGGAGAATCTGAAAGGGGTAAAGAATGGTCAGAAAGCAGTGGTTAAAATGACCGACTGGCCTGAGCGCGCTCGAAATCCTATTGGTGAGGTTGTTGAAATACTTGGTAAACCAGGTGATAATGAGGTGGAAATGAAATCCATTCTGGTGAATCATAATTTTCCGCTTTCTTTTCCAAAAGCTGCTGAAAAGGAAGCTTCAAAAATCAAAGAGACAATTTCAGAGGATGAAATCAAGGGTCGTCGCGATTTCCGTGATATATTCACCATTACTATTGATCCTGAAGATGCGAAAGACTTTGACGATGCCCTCTCGCTTAAAAAAATGAATGAAGGTATCTGGGAGATTGGAGTTCATATTGCAGATGTATCATACTATGTCAAAGCCGGTTCATCCATTGATCATGAGGGTTACGATAGGGGAACCTCTGTTTACCTGGTTGACCGTGTAATCCCAATGCTTCCCGAAAAATTATCAAACATGGTTTGGTCTTTGCGACCTGATGAGGATAAACTTTGTTTTTCTGCTGTTTTTAAAATGAACGAAAAAGCTGAAATTATGGAAGAATGGTTCGGAAAAACAATCATTCGATCCAATCGCCGGTATAATTATGATGAAGTACAGGTCATGATAGAAGGCTCTGATGGCGATTACAAGAAGGAATTATTGGTGCTTCATGAGCTGGCTCAAAAAATGCGTACCGAACGTTTCAAAGGCGGTGCTATTAACTTTAACACAGTGGAAGTGAAATTTAAACTGGATGAAAGCGGTAAGCCCGTCAGCACCTATATCAAAGAAAACAAAGAAGCCAACTGGCTTATCGAGGAATTCATGCTGCTTGCTAACCGAAGGGTGGCTGAATTGATTGGAAAGAAAAAAGGAAACCGTAAGCCTAAAGCGTTTGTATATCGTATTCACGATGTACCGAATCCGGAAAAATTGACACGTTTTACAGAGTTTATCGGAAAGCTGGGATATAGTCTGAAAACCGGTTCGCGAAAAAGTATGGCGCATTCATTTAACAAATTATTTGAACAGATATCGGGTAAAGGAGAATCCACAATGATTGAGACCATTGCTATCCGCACCATGGCAAAAGCTGAGTACTCTACCCAAAATATTGGTCATTACGGACTGGATTTTAAATATTATACACATTTCACCTCTCCAATCCGGCGATATCCTGATCTCATGGTGCATCGCCTCCTTGAACGTTACCTTGCAGGTAAACCATCGGTGAGCGAGGAAGAATATGAGCCACTTTGCCAACATTCGTCGGAAATGGAGAAAAAAGCTGAACTGGCCGAACGTGACTCTGTGAAATATAAACAAGCTGAATTTATGTTGGATAAAATAGGTCAGGAGTTTTATGGCTTGGTTTCGGGTGTGAGTAAATGGGGAATTTTTGTAGAAATTGAGGGCAACAAATGTGAGGGAATGGTCTCACTTAAATATATGAATGATGACTTTTATTATCTGGATGAAGATAATTATCGCGTTGTAGGACAAAGGTTTGGACAGGAATATAAATTAGGTGACCGGGTAAAAATCCGTGTTCGTAAAGTTGACCTTCAGAAAAAACAAATGGATTTTGTGCTTTTATGACGGTTAGCCAATGAAACAATTTTTAATATCATCCTGGAGTATAAATGAAGCAACCGGAAAAATCGCACTGGTACAAACCAAACTATCTGGCTTTCAATTCGCGACGAATGGTACTTTTTAGTTTTTACTTACAAATTCAATCTGTTATCCCTAATTGGTCATCAGGAGGCAGAAACCAATAACCTATGCTTCAGCTTGTATGGTATCTGTGTTTTACTTAATGATTCTCAGTTTTGCAAATTTCAGCAACAGTTGCTTTTGTCCGATATCCGGGAAGAAAATGGTAGCCTTCCTGTTCGATCCGATCCCTTCGAGGCTAATGACTTTTCCCCTGCCGAAATGACTATGTTCTACTTCCATGCCGGTTTGAAGTTCACTGAAATCTGCGCTCAGGGTATTGGGATTTCCGACCATGAGTTCCGCCTGTTTCATGGGTTTTATCTTCTTTGTTGACGGCAGGGGTACTTTTAACCGGGCAAGATCTTCCGGATTCTTATGCTGCGACAACATCCGAAAATGTTTCCCGCGGTTCGAAACCGGATGTTCAATATATTTTGAATCAATTTCTTCGATAAACCTGCTTGGTTCGCCTGGAATCAAATCACCCCAGCGATAGCGGTTTTCTGCATAGGAAAGAAAAAGTTGCTCGCGAGCACGCGTGACAGCCACGTAAAACAGTCTTCGCTCTTCCTCCAGATCTCCCCGCGACGATTGTGACTGAAACGAGGGAAAGAGATTTTCCTCCAATCCCACCACAAAAACAAAGGGAAATTCCAATCCTTTTGCCTGGTGTATGGTCATAAGCGAAACTTTGTTTCTGTCGTCTTTATCATCATCCGTGTCGGCATCGGTAAGCAACGCTATATCAAGCATAAAATCTTCCAGCAAAATCCTTTTATTGCCACCATTCCCGTTGTCCAGTGGTATTTCAGGTTCTTTTTCTGAAAATTCCCGGATGGCATTAAGCAACTCCTCAATGTTATCAAGACGCGCCACTCCCTCTGGTGTTTTATCGTCACTAAGTTCCCGGATTATCCCCGACGAAGCGGCAATATGTTTTCCCAAATCATATGCATTTCGGGACTTTAACTGAGCTGAAAAACTCCGGATCATACCTGTGAAGTCGTTTAGTTTTTGGATCGATCCCTGGTTTAAGACTCCATACAGTATGCCGGGGTCATTTGTAATCTCCCAAAGGCTTTTATTTTGTTCGCCGGCAATGGCAACCAGTTTTTCCAGGCTTGTTTTTCCAATCCCCCTTGCAGGGTAATTTACGATCCTGTGAAATGCTTCTTCGTCCTGATGATTTATGGTCAACCGGAAATAGGCCAGCAAATCTTTTATTTCTTTTCGTTTGTAAAATGACAACCCCCCATAAATACGATACGGTATATTCAACTTTCTGAGCGCTTCTTCCATGGCTCTTGATTGGGCATTGGTGCGGTACAGAATGGCAAACGCACTGTTTGGCAGGTGTAGGTTCATTTTATTCGTAAAAATTGCAGCCGCCACAAGATTTCCCTCTTCATTGTCTGATTGTGCCCTGAAGATTCTGATTTTGTTTCCCTCTTCATTATCTGTCCATATCTTTTTGAATATCTGTTCTTTATTGTTTTCGATGATACCATTGGCAGCGTTCACAATGGTTTTTGTAGAGCGGTAGTTTTGTTCCAGTTTAAAAACTTTATGGTCGGGATAATCGTATTGGAAATTCAAAATGTTCTTAATGTTTGCTCCCCTGAAACCATAAATGCTTTGGGCGTCGTCTCCTACCACGCAAATATTTTCGTTATTGGCAGCCAGTTTCTTTACGATCTGATATTGGGCATGATTGGTGTCCTGATATTCGTCAACAAGGATGTATCTGAACTTTTGCTGATACCTGTATAAGGCATCCGGAAAATCGCGAAGGATAAAGTAGGTGTTACAGAGCAGATCGTCGAAATCCATTGCGGAAGCCTTGAAGCACCGTTGTTGGTATATCATGAAAATACGACCTGTTTCGGGCTTCATTGTTATTTTATCATTATTTACAAGTTCTTCGTTATCAACATATTCCTGCGCTGATATCAGGTTTGATTTGCACATGGATATTCTCCCGAGCAAATAAGCTGGTAGATAGACTTTCGGATCAAGGTTTTGTTCCTTCACAATATTTTTCAACAGGCTTTTCGAATCATCGGTATCGTAAATGGTGAAGTTTGGCGGAAAACCCAGGCGATAGCCTTCCACCCGGAGCAACCGGGCAAAAATGGAATGAAAAGTACCCATCCACACATTGCGTGCATCAGCACCTACCAGGCTCACGATGCGCTCTTTCATCTCTTTTGCAGCCTTGTTGGTAAAGGTGAGTGCAAGTATGCTGAACGGATCCACTCTTTTTTTGATCAGCCATGCAACTTTGTAGGTCAGCACTCTTGTTTTTCCGGAGCCGGCGCCGGCAATCACCATGCTGGGACCTTCTGTGTGTAATACGGCATCCTGCTGAACCTTATTCAAATCACTGAAAAGCTTATCCACAATATTTCTGTTTCTGAAGTCTGCAAAATTAGCTTATTTAAATCAGAACCGGCAACTGATTCCGTCATATATTAAATGGCCGGTTATTATCCTGTGGTGAAGTTTCACTTTGACAGATATCATTCTTTATCAGCTAAAAACGACTAATGTAGCCTTGGTGACCGGTAGTACTGACGTTATTCATGGCTGTGGTTCCATCCTTAATAGTATGGAAAGCGGAATTCCCTGGCCGGCGCCAGCCTGCGACAGCAATTAAAACACTGAAAAAGTATATATTAACTCTATGTTTTATGCTTTTTATTGAAAAACCTTTAAATTTTTAAAACCAATCTTTGATGGTTGATAAAATAATTACCTTTGAGGCGAATAACCCCCTAACCAATAAATCCAAACAATCAACTACAATATAATAGCGCAACTCCTGGCTCATCAATCAGCGAGTTCTGTGGACTGTAAAAATGAAAATCACGAATATCAAATAACCCCTGACGATAAGTGCAAATAATTGATAATCATTAATTAAGACTAAGCTATGAAATACAAGGTACATCGCATTGAAGTCAATAGTGATAACATGCAGGAGAAATTAGAACAGTTTTTAAATACACTGATCGGTGAGGTTATTTCTGTCATACCAAATGTCAGACCCTCCTTAATGATATTGGGAGGAACAGCTAAAATTGACTTTTTATTAATCGTGGAAAAAACAATTCTTTGTCCTTAATAAATCAATTGATTACTATGATAGACAAGAACAGGATGTTCATCGTTGACAACAAGAGAGTTGTCTTCTTTTTGATATTTGTTTTTATGTTCATATTTACTGAAATTGGAAGAAAAATATACAGACCATATATTTATTCCAATGCCATTTTTGATTTTTGGATTGCAGATACAATTGGAAACTTTACCGGAACGATTGCCATTGTTTTCTTTGACATAGCCGGTATTAACCCAAATTATAAACAGGGAAGGAAATTCATACTCATTATCATTTTCGGATTAGTCGTTTACGAATTTTTACAATATTTTTCTCCAAGAAGTATTCTCGACTGGAGAGATATCATTGCAACACTAATTGCAGGACTGATTTCCTGGGGTTTCTATGAATTAATCTTTGCAAAATTAGGGGAAAGAAGCATGACGCCTCATGAAAGCAAATTCTGATAAGAGCCGGGCGGTGGCAATTGGTGCTGGTTTTGAGCCTGCTACAACGATTACAATGGCCGGAAGAGCCAAATCCCTGAAGACTCCGCCAGCTATAAGCGTGCAAAGTTATCAATTATGCTAAATATGCAATAATAGTATCATATGAAAATTGTAAGCCTTATATGGTTATTCATTATATTTATAACTTGTTGCAAAACAACACGGTATAAAGAAAGTCATTTTTTTAACAATAGTCGTTCAAATAAGATTGCTCTGCATTCAGAAAATACTGTCACCTATGACTCTACTGAGGCAATTTGGAGTTATATCTACAACACGAAAATTCAGGAATTTATGATAACTAAAATGCGCCCGGTTGATAAAGACACTTTGTCGGGAGAAATTTTAGAAAAAATAATCAATACCTCGTGGCCAGGAGTACAGATAAAATTTGATGGAACTTCAAATGACACAGCATTTTTATCAATTCCAGACAGTGAAATATTGACACAACAAATGGGAACAACGGGAGCAAAGAGTTTTATGATCTCAGTAACATTTTCTTTCACTGAATTAATAGGAATTAATTGCGTTTCGTTTGATTTTAAAGAAGGGGATCATGGAAAACCTGGTGTTTATACAAGGAATTCATGGAACTTGAATAAAAAGGAATAAATTGAAACCCCGTTGTCCGGTGATCAGGTTGCCTGCAGCTACATGATTAGCAAAAAATTGACACACATCACAGCCTTTTTAAGATCCGGTAAGTAGTTGATGGACCTCGGGATATCTTCAGATTAAATTGATTACTCAAGCATTTAAATAATAAGGTATGAATAACAAAAACCAACACGATAACAGGATTGCTGAAATGATTTTCGCATCTGTTTATCCCTTTTACTTAGCTAAAATTGAGAAGAAGGGCAGAACGCAAGAAGAATTACATCAGGTGATTGAATGGCTGACCGGATACGATCAAAATACCCTTCAAAAATTAATTGAAGATAAAACTACCTTTGAACAATTCTTTCAAGGTGCTGAATTACATAAGAATGCACACCTGATAAAAGGTGTTATATGTGGTTACAGAGTGGAAGAAATCTCCAATCCACTGACCAGGCAAGTAAGGTACCTTGACAAACTGGTGGATGAATTAGCCAGGGGTCGGAAAATGGAAAAAATCTTAAGAACTGTATAAAGAGAAATAATAAGGGAAAAATCCAGGCACCAACAGCCGTTTACATGCATTCCCCGACGTGTATTCCAGGCTGGTTTTATTGGCCAGGAAAGGAAACCATTGCCGGTGCAATACGTGATTTATTTGTGTATGGTAAATAAAGAGTCAAAAGGTGAAAGCCAACAGAAAATTTTTACTTTTGACACGCAAAAATGCTCATTGAAACCAAAACACAGGGGCAATATAGCCGATTTTGGGGTATATTTGACGGTATTAATCAGATGCATCGCTTTTATAGCGGCAGATAGCGACTATACTGTTCCTTTTCAAAGTTTTATTTATGTGGCATTTATAACCAATATAAAAGTAGCCGTATGACGTCACTTAAAAATAACATCTATTTAAAAGTGGGAGCAATAGTGATCATCACATTGCTCCTGTTAATTCCAACATCCTTGATTAAAGACTTAATAATTGAAAGAGAAGTGACACAACGGGCGGCAATCAGGGAAGTAAGCCTGAAATGGGCTGGTGAACAAAAAATAGCCGGGCCTTTCATTTCGATCCCTTATCATAAATATGTAAGAGATTTTTCAAAGAAAGATTCAACAGAAAAACCAGTTCAAACAACAGA
Organism: uncultured Bacteroidales bacterium; assembly: GCA_964419945.1. GTDB lineage: Bacteria > Bacteroidota > Bacteroidia > Bacteroidales > JAAYJT01 > JAAYJT01. The sequence continues at coordinate 9,366 of CAYQRU010000122.1, forward strand.
ATATATTCATATATTGCCCACCCGGCTTAAAATATCGGGAAGTATTGATCCTGAAAAACGATACAGAGGAATTTATGAAATCGTTGTCTACAATTCCAAATTTGAAATAACTGGAACATTTGACAAGATAGACTTTGGCACTTTTGATATACCAAAGAAAGAAATTCTCTTCGATAAAGCTGAATTTATCATTGGCATTGATGATTTAAGAGGTATCGAAAAACAGATAGAATTAAGCTGGAATAATATAAATATTCCATTTAATCCCGGTGTTTCTTCAAATGATGTAATCATAAGCGGTATTAATGCCTTAATTACAATAAACCCTGATTACAACTCAACATATGATTTCAGACTGGAAATAAATTTAAAGGGCAGTCAATTGCTGTATTTTACTCCAGTTGGTAAAGTGACCGACATAAATATCTCGTCAGAATGGAATAATCCCAGTTTTAATGGTGCATTCCTTCCCGATAGCCGCGAAGTATCTGCATATGGTTTTAAAGCAAACTGGAATGTTTTGCATCTTTACAGAAATTATCCACAATCCTGGATAGGCCGCAAACATTCAATAAGTGACTCCTCTTTTGGGGTTGATCTTTTACTTCCTGTTGACAATTATCAAAAATCTTACAGGTCAATCAGGTATGCTATTCTGTTTATTGGATTTACATTTTTGGCATTCTTTTTCATTGAAGTCCTGAATAATAAATTAATTCACCCGATTCAATATATTCTTGTTGGCATAGCATTAGTTGTTTTTCATACCCTCCTTTTGTCAATCTCTGAGCATATCAAATACAATTTTGCTTTTATTGTCTCCGCTATTTCAACTTTATTAATGATATCAGGTTATGTAAGAGCCTTTTTGAAATCGGGAAAATTGGCAATCCTTGTTTCAGGTATACTGGCAGTGCTTTATACTTTTATTTTTGTAATCATTCAGCTTCAGGATTATGCTTTACTAATTGGAAGCATCGGATTATTTATTATTCTCGGGTTTGTGATGTATCTCTCCCGTAAGATTGACTGGTTCAATTTAAATCTTAATGGCAGAAATGGATAAAAACTGGCTGTAAAACAAAGTATCACAGTCGGAAGACCTCAGATTAAAAACCTGGGA
>CAYQRU010000123.1:0-10125 GCA_964419945.1 uncultured Bacteroidales bacterium
TTACGGTGGAAAGGGTGTACAAATCATAGTTAGCTATAAATATTAAGAATCATTCATTGAAACTCCATAATATTAAATATGATAAAAATCAATGATTTAAAAAAATCCTTTCCCATTGGCAAAGGTGAGTTTGTTGCCTTGCAGGGAATTAAACTGGATTTTGATAAAGGTGAATTTGCAGGCCTGATTGGACCAAGCGGATCGGGAAAAACAACTTTGCTGAATATTGTCGGATCACTTGATGTGCCTACTTCAGGCGAAGTAACCGTACTTGGAAAATCAATCGGGCATCTGAATGCCAGAGAATCAGCACAATTGCGAAAGAAAAGTCTGGGATTTATTTTTCAGAGCTACAACCTGCTTCAGGTCCATACCGTATTCGAAAATGTTGAGTTTCCGCTTTTGTTGCTGAGCTATTCATCTACCACAAGAAGAAAAATGGTGATGGATGCACTGGAATGGGTTGGTTTGACTGACAAGACAAGATCAAAACCGCCCCAACTCTCCGGAGGAGAATGCCAGAGGGTTGCAATAGCACGCGCAATGGTGAAAAAGCCAATGCTGGTGCTTGCCGATGAACCTACAGCCAACCTTGATGCGGCTAATTCGCATCATATTCTGAAAACCATGGAAAAACTCAACCGCGAGCTGAAAACTACCTTTTTATTTGCAACCCACGACGATAAAGTCATCAGCTATCTCAGGCGAAAAATTTTCCTCTTAGATGGAAGTGTAGATAAAGATGAAATAGTAAGTGAAAACTAAAACTTTGAAAACATGTTACTTGCAATCAAATTAGCTTACCGTAACCTGGTTGGAGCAGGATTGAGAACATGGCTAACAGTCATCGTGTTGTCGTTTTCATTCGTGATCATCATATGGATTAAAGGCATTATTTCGGGATGGGACCAGCAGGCTAAAACAGATATGACCCACTATGAGATAGGTGACGGGCAATACTGGCACGAACGTTACGATCCGTTCGATCCTTTTACGATTAGCGAGAGCCACGCCATAATACCAAAAGAATTCGAAGAAAATATCAAAGATGGTACAATGATGCCAGTTCTCATTGCACAAGGTAGCATTTTCCCGCATGGGCGAATGCAGAACCTGATGCTCAAGGGAATTTACCGGGAACAGACAGTTTTGAAACTTCCGACAAATAAATTTGACACCCTGATTGACGCAATTCCGGCTTTTATGGGCTTGATGATGGCTGAAAGTACGCAATTAAAAACCGGCGACCGGGTAACCATACGCTGGCGTGATGCGAATGGCACGTTCGATGCTGCTGAAATTCTGATAGTTGATATTTTTTCGGGTAATGTTCCTTCAGCAGAAGCTGGTCAAATCTATTTACCTCTTGAAATACTTCAGAACACGTTGTTGTTGCCTGATCACGCTACTCTTTTCACTTATAGCAATAATTTGTTCAATAAAACACATCCGGAAGGCTGGATTCTGAAAACAAAGAGTGAGCTCACAAAACAAATTGACACAATTATTAAAGCAAAATCGGTTGGCCAGTCCATACTTTATGGGATTTTGCTAATGTTAGCTTTGTTGGCGATTTTTGATACACAGGTACTTTCGATATTTCGCAGGCAAAAGGAGATTGGGACTTATATTGCTTTGGGATATACCCGAAGAGAAGTTGTTTGGCTTTTTACAGTTGAGGGAACCATGCATGCGTTCCTGGCAATAATTGTAGCAGTTGTCTATGGTTTACCATTCCTTGCATGGCAGGCAAAAGCTGGTTGGACGATGCCTGTTGATACAAGCCAGTTTGGAATGGCTATGGCTCAGACCATCTATCCTGTGTTTACTGTAAGCCTTGTTGTTTCAACGATTTTGCTTGTAACATTATCAACTGCCATAGTAAGTTACCTACCTTCCAGAAAGATTGCGAAAATGAATCCAACAGAGGCCTTAAGGGGGAAATTGCAATGATTGAATTTTTAATAAAAGGCTTGCTTCGTGACAGAAGCCGAAGCAAATTGCCTGTAATTGTTGTTGCAACCGGGGTAATGCTAACTGTTTTCCTGCATGCATATATTACTGGTTTTATGGGCGATGCTATTGAAATTAATGCCAGGTTCACAACCGGACATTTAAAAGTGATGACACGTGCCTATTCTGAAAACCCTGGGGTAATGCCAAACGACCTTGCATTACTTGATGTTGATGAATTGAAAAGTTTATTAAACGACTGTTTTCCTGAAATAAAATGGTACGATCGCATTCACTTTGGCGGACTTATAGACGTATCAGACGAGCAAGGCAATACGAGGACACAGGGAATGGCATTTGGAATGGGAGTCAATCTTTTTTCAGCGGGCTCTTCTGAAATTGAACGTTTGAACCTGATCAATTCGTTGGTAATGGGAAACATACCTCAACTTCCGGGAGAAGTTCTTATCAGTGATGCATTCGCACAAAAACTTCAAATACAGCCTGGTAATGCCATCACGCTGATAGGCTCAACAATGAACGGAGCCCTGACCATGCAAAATTTTACTGTTTCGGGTACTGTTTTTTTTGGAATTGAAATCATGGATAAAGGCGCAATTATCGCAGATATTGAAGATATCAGGATAGCTTTGGACATGCCAAATGCAGCAGGGGAAATCGTTGGTTATTTTCGGGCAGGTTTTTACGAGCACCCTTTGGCTTTAAATATGTCGAAGTCATTTAACAGCAAGTATGGTGATAAAGAGGATGATTTTGCTCCGGTTATGAAGAGCCTGAGTCAACAGGGAGGTATGGGAACCTATGTGATGTTGGTCAGGTTCTGGTCATTTTATATAACATCCGTATTTGTGCTTGCCATGTCGCTCGTTTTATGGAATGCTGGTTTATTGGGAGGCCTTCGTCGCTATGGAGAAGTTGGAATAAGACTTGCCATGGGCGAAGAAAAAGGACATGTATACAGAACCTTAATCTATGAATCAATACTAATCGGAATCGCTGGCTCGATTATGGGAACGATGATGGGTTTGCTCTTTGCATGGCTTCTGCAAACTTATGGAATTAACATCAGTGGTATGATGGAAGGAGCTTCTATCATGACACCAACAGTGATCAGAGCAAGGATCACCTCAATGGATTATTATATAGGTTTTATTCCTGGTCTGGCGTCGAATCTGATCGGTACTATCTTGTCGGGGATAGGCATATACAGGCGGCAAACCGCTAAGTTGTTCAAAGAACTGGAGTCATAACCGGTTGAGACGGGTAGAAATATTGCATGCCATGAGAATCCAAAAAACAGAAAAATGATAAAGATCTTTTTTCGATCAGAAAACAAAACGAAAATTTGCATTTGAATCACAATACCCGAAACGAATTTCGGTCATATTGCATAAATTTAGCTAGTTTAAAGAAATATTTATGAAAATGCTGAAAGTCATTCTTTTATTACTTCTACAAATGGCTGTTTCCACAATTTTGACAGCACAGGACGCTTCTATGATTCTTGAAAAAGTTGACCAGAATATATCGTCAGAAAACAGGATCATGACATCGGAAATGACAATACATGGTCGAAGGATTTCCAGGACAATAACTGCCAAAACCTATGCTGAAGGTAATAAACGTTCATTTACGGAATACCTGTCACCCATACGTGAGCAGGGAACCAAGATGCTTAAGCTCGAAAATCAGCTTTGGATTTACACACCTTCGACCGATCGGACAATTCAGATATCAGGACATATGCTTAGACAATCGCTCATGGGCTCTGACCTTTCATACGAAGATATGATGGACAACCGCAAACTGACCGAAGTATATAACGCCGAAGTACTTGACGAAGAAGTGGTTCAGGATCGTCGCACCTGGGTTCTTCAACTCACTGCAAGGGTTCAGGATGCAGCCTATCAGTTGCAGAAAGTGTGGATTGACTGTGAGCGATATGTACCGTTGAAGCAGGAGATGTATGCAAAAAACGGTCAGTTGCTCAAAAGAACTGAGCTTGGTGAAGTGGTAAGAATTGATGGGCGATGGTTTCCTAAAACTATACTCTTCAAGGACATGCTGAGGGATGGTCAGGGAACAGAGTTCAGAATAACGGAAATAAAATTTGATCAGGACATTCCAGAGTACTTTTTTTCCAGGGCAGCGCTAAAAAAATAAATGCCAGTAAAAATTAGTACCAGCAGCATTTCCCGAACTTTTAGAAATCTGAATTGTTAAATAGTGATCTTTTACAATAAATTATGAAACAATTGATTTTGGCTCTCCTATTGATTCCTTTAATGGCCGATGCCCAGCGCGACTATGCCAATATGCAAATCAGCCATCATGAACTGACACCAGGACTTCACCGATTGTTTGTCGGTGATATTGTTGCGGTGGTGGCATTTACAGGCGATGACGGCCTTTTGGTGATTGATGCCGCCTATGAGCAAACTTCGTCTCAACTGCTTGATACGCTCAAAAAAATAACTAGTCATCCGGTAAAATACCTTGTCAACACACATTTGCATGGTGATCATACCGGAGGGAATGTGGCTCTTGGAAAGGACGCAACCATTATTGCTCATCATTCGGTCAAGAAATGGCTTACTTCCAATCGCAGACAGGGTGATCGCGTTCCAGGCCCGATGCAAACGCCGGGTATTCCCAATTTTACTTTTGAAGGGAATCTGAATATAGAGTTCAACGGGCAAACAATAAAAATGCACCATCTGCCCGGAGGACATACAGCAGGCGATATCATAGTTTACTTCAGCAAATCAAATGTACTTGTTCTGGGCGATCTTTTATTTGCCGAGAATTTTCCGTTTGTTGATCAGAACCAGGGTGGCAATCCTCTGGTTTATCTTCAAAATGTACAGTGGATTTTAAACAACTATCCAGACGATGCAGTGGTTGTGGGAGGACATGGTCCTGTTTATGACATGATTAAACTGAGAAACTGGCTTGAAAATCTTGAGGAAACAGTCAGAATTATTAAAGTTGAAAAACAAAATGGACTCAGTGCCGACGAAATGAAGGAAAAACGTATTCTTGCACACTGGGAAAATTACGGCCGGTTTTTTATTACTGCTGATCGCTGGATTGATACCGTTTTTCCCTTTGTAAATTAGGACCTGGATAAATAGAATTAGTCAGTTAGCGGTTACTTTTAAGAACCTCACTAAGATCTATAATGGTGTTCAGCATTCCTTAGACTTATATCATACTTTTACACTTATCAATCTTGTGTAAGACTAATTATCAGTATGCTTTATCTTATACTTGCGATTACTTCATCTACCAGCATCATTGTCCTGTTCAAAATTTTCAGCCGACTGAGAATCAGTTCGTTTTTTGTGATTATGGTGAATTATGTGGTTGCTGCAACATTTGGTTTTTTAACGGAAACCAGCAGTTATTCGTTTTTCGAGATACCGTCCAAACCATGGTTTCTCCTGGCAATTATTTCTGGTTTACTATTTATAGTCGGATTTAATCTTTTTGCACTTTCAGCTCATCATGCTGGCGTTGCGTTAACGGGAATGGCCAGCCGGATGTCATTGATTGTCGCAGTTAGCGCAGGTTTGCTGGTTTTTGGCGATAAACCGGGAGTGCTCAGGATCACCGGAATAGTTTTGGGAATTATCGCTTTTTATTTTACATTTCAACGAAGCAACCTTACAGAGATCAACCGAAGGTTTATTTTTCTGCCATTAGCCTTGCTCCTGGTGCATGGAACAAGTGACCTGATGATGAAAATAGGTCAGGAATACTATATTACGAATGATTTTAAGCTTTTTCTGGCAACAGTTTTTCTTGCAGCGTTGTTTTTTGGTTTAATTTACATTGCTATTAATAAACCAACAGAAACAAAATTTTCTTACAAAGAATTGCTGGGAGGCATTGTAACAGGCCTGGTTAATTGGTACTCCGGCTATTTTCTGTTACTGGGCTTAACTGTTTTTGATATTAGTTTTGTCATCCCAATAATCAATATCAGTATTGTTACCGCTGCATCACTGACAGGATATTTTGTTTTCAAAGAAAAACTAAGACCTCTGAACTGGGTCGGGGTTTTACTGGCTCTGGCAGCTATTTTACTGATGTTGCAATAGTGGATTCATCATACATCGTCCGGTTCTGAAATTCAGAATTCATGATTGTTATCGTGATCATCAATCCATCATTGAATGTCAGCAATTCATTTTGTGTTTCGTACCTTTGCCAACCACTAAAATTTCATTATGGCTCTTGACACGGTAATTGAACTCAGCAATGTATCCATTTTTCAAAAGAATATCCTGATTCTTTCACAGGTATCACTTACGGTTGAGAAGGGTGAATTCGTTTATTTGATCGGAAGGACCGGAACAGGAAAAAGCAGTCTTCTTAAGCTATTATATGCAGATCTTCCTGTTGTTGAGGGCTATGTAAATGTAGCAGGTTTTGATCTTTCCAACATGAAGCGTAAGCAAATACCACAATTGCGAAGAAAACTAGGTATTGTTTTCCAGGATTTTCAACTTCTCACTGACCGAAGCGTAAACGATAATTTGTTATTTGTTATGAAAGCTACCGGTTGGAAGCACAAAAACGAAATTGAGCAACGACTTCATGATGTGCTGAACAAGGTTGGATTGGGTACCAAGGGTTTCAAAATGCCACACCAACTTTCAGGCGGAGAACAACAACGCCTTTCAATCGCGCGGGCTTTGATCAACAATCCGGAAATCCTCCTGGCCGACGAACCTACAGGTAATCTTGATCCTGAAACCTCAGAAGGCATCATGGAACTGCTCTTTGAAATCAGCCGGTCAGGAAGGGCAGTTATGATGGCAACCCATAATTACTCCCTGATCAGAAAATTTCCTTCAAGAATGCTGAAATGTGAAAATGGGAGGTTAACTTCACTCCCCGAAAATGCAATTAACTAGCTTCCTGGCATTTTGCTGATTGGAATAATTTCCATTGAGCAAGTCACTTCTGTGCTTTAGTTCGGCCTGGTCGAATTCCGAATCAAATAATTCTTTTGCACTTTGTCTGATTGATTCTGCAGTTTCACGTACCGTACAAAGTTCATCGAGCCCGGTACCATTCAGAATTTTCTTATTAACGATCACATGACGACCATTATAAAGCGTGTTTAGCAGTTTCAGTTTTAAGCCAGTACCCTGAAAAGTTACAAGAACATTCACCTGGGCATTTCTGATGAGTTCAAACATTTCTTCGTCTGAAGGATTCGAAATCAATCTGATGTTTGGTGAATTACTGACAAGTTTTGACAGAGAATCCGGAGGATTTAAGCCTGCAAGGATAAAAGGTATTCCGGTTTCATTAAATACTTCTGCGACAAGGAATTCTGCAGCAATTGTATTTTCCGGAACCGAAAGGTTTCCGTGGTAAAGAATGTATGAACCTTTGCCATTCAGTATACTGAAACTGTCGCTGGGATGAAAACTCGGTAAATAAGTCACCCGATGTTGCGGAAAATGTTTTTGCAGATATTTTGTGTCAGCTTTTGAAACGGTAAGCATCAAACTGGCATGTTTAAGCACACGTTGATAGTACTTCAACTTGATGCTGGCAATGAAAAAATACAGCTTCTTAAAAAGGTTGCGTTCAGCTTTTGCAAGGTTATAATAATAATGGTGTTCGATGTTGCTTTCGCGATATACTTTGCAACGATCTTTAAGTTTAGGATGATCAAGATAATAGCAACTGTGTAGTCCTTCGAATAAAATTGGATAATTATCTTTCAGCAGGTTGTTGAGCAATTCATCCGAGCGACGGCTGGCTACAATATATGGTTTAAGGCTTAAAGCGCCGGCAAGCCCGGTGCGTCGCCTGTAGTAATATACTTTGTGACATACCGAGGCAAGGCTACCATTACCTTCACGATCATATTTAAAACAATGCAAATGAACCTTGACGCCATTTTTCTGCAAAGCTTTCAGTTTATAGAACACATCTATCACCCCTCCGTAATTGGCGGGATAAGGAATATTGAAAGATATGATATGTAGATGCTTTTCAGGCATAATTGCGGTAAACTTCTTTCAGAATTTTTTGTTCATTTTCCCAGCTCAATTCGGCGGCTGCCTTTATCAGGTTCAGCTTCCATCTTTCTCTTGCAGCTTCATCAATAATCATTTGCCTGATTTTATCAGCAATATGTTCAGGTGCATGGTGGTCAATGAAACATCCGATATCGTATTTGTCAACGATGCTTTTGACTTCTGTTAACCGGCTTGCCAGCACAGGAACACGGGCATGGATATAGTCGAAAAGTTTGTTTGGCAGGCTGTAGCGGTAATTAACATTTGTGTTTTTGTCAAGTGTAAGACCCACATCTGCTTTGGAGGTATATTCAACTAGTTGCTCCGGAACCTGGCGGGGAATAAACTTTACTTTTGAATGTAAATTCAAATCTTTCACTTTTGCTTTAAGTGAATCCAGGATATCACCACCTCCAAGGATTAAAAGTATAGCATCGTCAATGTATTGCATGGCTTCTACGGCTTCTTCAGCACCACGGTCAACATTTATTCCAGCTCCCTGCAGCAGGATTATTTTCTTATCGGTTGGCAGTCCTAAATCTGATTTTGAGCTTTTGGCAGCGGATCCTGTGTTTTCCGGGATATTTCTCACCACTATCATTTCGTTGCCGTATTCCTCCTTATACAACCGGGCAACACTACCATTAACAGTAATGACATGCTTAATTTTCGGAAAAATGTGTCGCTCAATAATTTTCCATATTTTCTGAATCCGCGGACGGTTCATCAGTTCAGGAACACCCGTAAAATATTCATGGGTATCGTATACTAACGGAATACCTTTTAGCTTGTGAACCAGAAAATTTGGAAGAAGGGTGTCGAGATCGTTGGCGGTGAGCAGATTTGATTTATGAAAAAGCAGGAAAAAGAAGAGCCGGATATTAAATTCCGCATAAAAAAATGGGCCTCTTTTGAAAACAAGGTGCATGCGGTAAGTATGATAATTTCTTTCCTGTAAGGAAGGGCTGTTGTTGTATCTACGTCCCACTAAAGTGACATTAAAACCCATGTCGCACAATGTTTTACATGTTCTGTCAACACGACGGTCGCTAAACAGATCGTTGATCACCGAAACGATTACCCTTTTCTTCACAATGAATACTCCTGAAAATGCCTTCAATTTTGTCTGTTCCACCATACCACTGCTGTATCAACGTCATATTACCTATCTTTGATGCAATTTAATCTTTGAAGGTTGCATGGAAATATTTAATAACGTCTCATTAAGGGATTTCAATACTTTTGGCCTTGATGTAAAGGCAGGATTTTTTGCTTTTGTCCATGAGCCATATCATATACAGGACATCCTCAGCCAGAAACAGGTTCAATTTCTACCGCTCATGATCCTTGGAGGTGGAAGTAACATTTTATTTACTAAAGATTTTGAAGGTCTGGTTCTAAAAATCAATATTCCGGGTATCAGCTACAATTATCTGGACGATCATAATATCCTTGTTACTGCGGGTGCAGGCGAAAACTGGGATTCCATCGTTCAGTATTGTATAAAACGGAATTGGGGCGGATTGGAAAACCTTTCCCTGATCCCAGGATCTGTCGGTGCCTCTCCTATTCAGAATATCGGAGCGTATGGCGTAGAAGTCAGCGATGTTTTTAGTCATTTGGATGCAATTGATCTGAGAACATTTGAAACAAAACGCTTTCACTTATCTGATTGTCATTTTGGATACAGAAACAGTATTTTCAAAAACGAATATAAGAATCGCTATCTGATCATCTCTGTAAGTTTTCTTGTTTCTCCCCTGTTCAAACCAAATTTGTCTTATCCTGCTCTCAGGCAGGAATTAGAGAGTACGGGCACTGAAATTTCTATTAAATCTGTTGCTGAGGCTGTAATGAGGATTCGCCGCAGCAAACTGCCCGATCCTTCGAAAACAGGGAATGCAGGCAGTTTCTTCAAAAATCCAGTGATAACGATGGCTCAGTTTGAATCGCTCAGGGATAAATTTCCAGGCTTACCATCGTTTCCTTCAGATCCTGATTTTGTAAAAGTTCCGGCTGCCTGGCTGATTGAACAGTGTGGCTGGAAAGGTAGACGTATTGGTAATGCCGGGGTTCATATCAACCAATCCCTGGTGCTGGTGAATTA
>CAYQRU010000124.1:0-10070 GCA_964419945.1 uncultured Bacteroidales bacterium
GGAAGCCCATCCGGCTGGTCGGGTACACCAACCGGTACCACAGCTCAGCAGGCTTGGGTCAACAATGTTGATTTTCAGGCTTTTGCAAAGATATGTAATGTAGATGCTACGGCAATGAACGAATTATACCTGACTTTCGATTTAAGGCAAACTTATAGTTATGGAGCAAAATTCTCATGGTTCAGGGTATTGGTCAACGATACCATCCAGGTAGCAGATACCGAAGGAGTCATGAATTTCAATCCGGTTTCCAATACTGATCCCTTTGATCAAAAGGTATTTGATCTTTCCCAATTTGCCGGTACCGCATTTTCTCTCACTTTTCAGTCTTCCTGCCGCCTGCATGATAAAGTTTTTGCCGAAGGCGATAATGTTTTCGTTGACAATGTTTTTATTGGAAGCATGAGTTTACCCCTCCCGGGTGATGCCAATTGCGACGGAATTGTGAATGTGCTTGACGTTGTTACACTTATCAATTATATTATGCAACTGAACCCTACACCTTTCTGTTTTGAGAATGCAGATGTCACAGGCGATAACATGATAAATGTACTGGATGTGGTAGCAACGGTAAACATAATAATGAACGGGAAAAAGCATACATCGCAGCCTGTTAGTTCACAAACAGGCAAAATTTTTCTAAACAGTGATGGTGTGGACCTCGAAAGTGATGGCACCATAGCCGGTCTTCAGTTCGATATGGAGGGACTGATTCCGCAAGACGTCGAATTCCTCCTGCCTGCATATGAATTCAGAAGTGCAATGGTGGATAACAAACTCCGTATCCTCATCTTCAGTTTTGACAATACAACTTTACCATCCGGCAGGATATCCATTCTTAAATTCATCAAAGAACCTGGTCTTCTTTCCTGGGGAGAGGTCATCGGTGCCAACATCAACGCCAATCCGGTTTCAATCCTGAAACATTTGAACAATATTAACGTTGTGGATAAAAACAGTTCTTTCAGTATCTTTCCGAATCCTTTTTCAGGATCCACAATGCTTTCCTATTTCCTCCCAACTGATAGCCAGGTTGAGATCTCGCTGTTTAATATGCAGGGGAAGCTGGTTAGACATTTATTGAACTCCATGCAACCTGCAGGTGAATATCATCTGACATTTGAATCCGAAAATATACTGCCTGGTATTTATTTTTGCAGAGCAAGCATTGGAAATGAAATATTTATTAAAAAAGTAGTATCCATTAAGTAATGAACCACCGGATAGATATCAGAAAAAATCTTATCCGGGAATTTTCAAACCACAGTAATCGTGATGATCTTTCGGTTTGAGTCTGTGGATTTGCTGAACACCAGACTTGAACCGAAAGGTTTTTTAGAAATCATAAAAATTTCAGAACCATCAATACATTTCCTGCCAAAGCATATTCAAACCTGATTGGATAGTATAGCAATAGTGCTATAAGATCAGGATCATATTAAACTACTTTCGGATCTTCTCAAAAACATCATAAAATATTTTAATTGCAATATAGTATGAGTAAATACACTTTTCGTTACAAAACCCTACCGGTAATATTGCTTATTTTATTTTCTGCATCAATCATCGTTTTTTATCAACTTTCACCGAGTCATCAAAAGCCGGTATTCCAATCCTGGCCTGAAACCAAGGAGCCAAAAGCTTCTCCCAATGACTGGATGGCAAAGCAGAAACTATATCCGAATGCACAGTTTGATTATAACCATTACCTACACGCTCTCAAACAGGCCCGGATACTGCAGGAAACTAGCCCTGCTACAAGATCTTCCTGGGAATTGGCCGGACCGGTGAACATTGGCGGACGCATAACTGATATTGCGATTCATCCTTCCACACCAGCCACCATGTATATCGGAGCAGCCTCAGGAGGTATTTTCAAATCAACCGATAATGGCGGAAGTTGGAATAATGTTTTTGGTAATGCTCCGGTAATATCTATTGGTGCCCTTGCTATAGATCCTGCAAATCAGAATATTATTTATGCAGGAACCGGCGAAGCCAATGCATCAAGCTATAGTTTTATCGGTAACGGCATCTATAAATCGGTTGATGCAGGGGCAAACTGGACTCATATTGGCCTTGAGCAGTCAGCTTACATCGGGCGCGTTCTGGTTGACCATTCTAATAGCCAGCGGGTCTTCGTAGCTGCATGCGGAACACTGTTTACGCCAAATGAACAACGGGGCATCTACCGCTCCATCAATGGAGGTAACACCTGGGAACGTATACTGTTTGTAAGCGATTCAACGGCTGGTGTTGACATTGTTCAGCATCCTACCAATCCGGAAATTTTTTATGCCGCTATGTGGGAGCGGATGAGAGGCATTACTTACCGGCGTTCTCACGGAGCTACATCAGGAATATACAAAACTACCGATGGTGGTAATAACTGGACCCTGCTTACCAATGGTCTGCCCGGAGGCAACCAGAAAGGGCGCATCGGGCTGGCCATTGCCAGAAATAATCCACAGATTGTGTATGCTTTTATTGACCGGCTTTCAGGAAGCAGCCCGACAGCCACAGTTTTTAAAAGTACAAACGGAGGACAATCATGGCAACAAACGAATGATGGAGCATTGTCAGGAATGAACAGTACTTTTGGCTGGTACTTCGGACAGATCAGGGTTGATCCTCAAAATGACAACCGCATCTGGATGCTTGGTGTTGATCTTTATCGCTCTGATAATGGCGGAAATTCATTCACCCAACTGGCTGGTTACTATAATATTGATGAAATTTATGTGGATCACCATGCAATGTTTATTCATCCAACATCGGGATTCATTGTTCATGGAAATGACGGAGGCCTGTACACCAGCAGCAACTATGGTAATAGCTGGAGCAAGATCAACAACCTGCCACTTACACAGTTTTACGCTATTGAGGTTGATTTTCTGAATCCGCAAAGAATTTACGGTGGAACTCAGGACAACAATACCATCCGTACCCTGACAGGTGCACTGAACGATTGGCAGCGCGTTCTGGGCGGAGATGGTTTTTATTGCCTGGTGGACTATACCAATTCCAATATCATATATGCCGAATATCAAAACGGAAATCTAAACCGGTCAACCAATGGAGGTTCAAGCTGGACAAGTATTTCTGGTGCGTTTTCCGGTGACCGGACAAACTGGTCCTCGCCTTATGTGATGCATCCCACTGAACCGCAGACATTGTACTTCGGAACATACAGGGTGTGGCGTACAACCAACAGAGGAAACACCTGGACTGCGATCAGCGGCGATCTTACACACAACATCGTCGGATCAGGGTTCAGCACCCTGACTACCCTTGCCATATCGTCATTAAATCCAAACCGCATCCTGGCTGGGTCCGACGATGGCCGCGTTCATTTTACTGCCAACGCCGGTCTCAATTGGGCAGATATTTCATCAGGACTTCCAGTACGTTGGATCACAAGGGTAGCCTTTGATCCATTTGATGTAAATACATTTTATGTCACTGTTTCCGGATTCAGATGGGATGAACCTCACCCCTATGTTTTCCGGACAACAAACCAGGGATTAACCTGGCAGAGCATTGGTGGTAATCTTCCCGAATTACCTGTAAATGTGGTTGTTGCCGATCCGCAAGTACAAAACCGCCTTTTTGTGGGTACTGATGTTGGTATTTATTATACTGAAAATGGCGGACAGCAATGGTGGGGACTTTCTCAAGGTATCCCCAATGTTCCGGTTACCGATTTAAAGATACATCAACCCACCCGCAGCCTTGTAGCAGGAACCTATGGCTGTTCAGCATATCGTATTAATCTTGAAACACTCAGCATAATTATGCCTGGTGATGCCAATTGCGATGGTGTTGTGAATATTCTGGATATTGTAACTATTGTCAATTATATTGTTGGTTTAAATCCTCAACCATTTTGTTTCGAAAATGCCGACATTAATGATGATGAAGTCATCAACCTGCTCGATGTTGTATCAACATTGAACATTATATTGAATACCAATACGTTGGATGAGGGTTCTGATTCAAAAGTGAATCCTGGAGTTCTGATGAAGGGAATCAGTCCCTTTCGCTTCGATCATGAACAACCTTCTGCAATGTATATCTCTTCCTATTTCCCCTGTAAACAAACCGGAGAATTGTCAGTAAACGATGTGAACGGAAATACAATAACCACCTTACATTCCGGACAATTTCCAGGTGGTTCTTTTAATAAAAGATGGAACGGCAAAGATGAAAATGGAAATTTTCTGCCAAAGGGTGTTTATGTTATCAAAATTTCGACAACGGATGGTAACGCTGAACAAAGAATTTTGATATTATAAAATCTCTCACCATTTTGGCAAACAACAGACACATCCTATCCAAATCAGCCTTTATCAGAGGCTGGCAATGTCATAAATCACTTTACCTGTATAAAAAACGCTATTACCTGCGCGATCCACTCTCACCGGAACAGCAGGCCAGGTTCAAACGCGGTACCAGCATCGGCAAACTTGCAAGAGAATTATTCCCCGGAGGTGTGGATGCCTCCCCACCTACTCCATTTCAGTACGCACGGTCTGTTGAACTGACACAGAAACTAGTCACAGGGAATACAAGCGTTATCTATGAAGCTGCATTCGCTTACCAGGAAGTACTCGTTGCTCTGGATATTCTTGTACTGCAGGACGGAAAATGGTATGGATATGAAGTGAAGAGTTCGCTATCCATCAGTGATACCTATATGATGGACGCAGCGTTGCAATACAGGATAATTACAGGCAGCGGACTTAATCTTAGCGGACTTTTCATCATTTATTTGAACAAAGATTATGTCCTGGAGGGCAGTCTTGAATTGAAAGGATTATTCATACAGCAGGATGTAAGCAGCGAGGTATTGAAATTACAAACTTTGATTGAACAAGAACTGAAAACACAATTTTCAGTAGTTGCATTGGAGAAATCTCCTGCCGTGGATATCGGAAGCCATTGTAACTACCCATATCCATGTGATTTTCAAGGCCATTGCTGGAAACATATCACCTCAGATTCTATTTTCAGTCTGCAGTGGTTGAGCGAACACCAAAAGTTTGATCTGTATCATAAAGGAATATTGCTGCCTCAAAATATTCCGGATGGATTTTTATCAGATCCCATACAAATAATGAACCTTGAATCCCATCGGCAAAATGAAGTATTTTCGGACAGGATAGCCATCAGGGAACACTTTGAAAAATGCAGGTTCCCGATATGTTTCCTGTGGATTTGGTATTATACACCAGCCTTACCGTTGTTCGAGGGCTCAAAACCCTATGAGAAACATCCTATTTTTCTGAGTCTTGGGCGGCTCGAAACACTTCAGGCTGAGATGAACGTGACTCATTATTTATTTGACCCCGGCGTAAACCCCAATTCTCTGTTCATGCATATCATCTCAGAACAGACCAGGCAAAGTAGCTGCATACTTACATTCCAAAATAAAAGTCTGGAACTAAAATATAATGAATTGGTTGTCTCTGATCCAGATGCAAAATCAGTTGCATTCATTGATCTGAAGGAAATTCTTACGAAGAATTATTACTATGATCCGGCATTTTCCGGCCAGATTGATTTGCTGGCTTTCGGTCATAAACACCTGAACGTCAAACAAGAGAAGCAGATATATTTGATCAGCGAAACCGAAGCAGCAAGCGAATACGCAGCAATGACTGGTCCGTTCCCGGAAACTGGTTCCTTAGCCGGAAAAATGAAAAATGCATCAGCTTATTACCTGAAATGCATGCTTGCGTTTTATCATCATTTGATTACGATCTCCTGCTGAATGACTGAAAATCAGTGATTACCGTTAACTTCCGGCATGTTGAAAACTTTTCCTTTTTAAACCACGTCAAAGCATGATGGAAATTCCATACTTTTGGATCATGGAACAAGTAAACACAACCTTCACTGACAAAACCCGGCGAAAAGTCGCCAAAACTATTACAACACAAGATATTATCGAACATGGCAAGCTTCCTCCCCAGGCCATCGAACTTGAGGAAGCTGTGCTGGGCGCCATTATGCTCGAGAAGGATGCGCTCACTGCTGTGATTGATATTCTGAAACCTGAAACATTCTATAAAGAAATACATCAATTTATTTACGAAGCCATTTTTCAACTATTTCAGAAAACAGAACCGGTTGATATTCTTACTGTTACAAATCAGTTAAAAAATAATGGCAAACTCGAAATTGTAGGTGGTCCATTTTATATTTCACAACTTACAAATCGTATTTCTTCTTCAGCCAATATTGAATATCATGCCCGTATCCTGATGCAGAAGTACATACAGCGTGAATTGATACGAAGTTCCTCCGAAATAATACACGACTCATTTGAAGATACAACTGATGTTTTCGACCTGCTCGATAAGGCTGAAAGAAATTTATTCTCGCTCAGCGAAACCAACCTTAGACGCAATGTCCAGAATATGCCGGCATTGATCCGGGAAGCAGTTGAAAATATAGAAAAAGCAAAAAATATGGAAGGCCACCTTAGTGGAGTTCCTTCGGGTTTCACGGGATTAGACCGTATAACCAACGGATGGCAGTCTTCTGACCTGATTATCATCGCTGCTCGTCCGGGGATGGGTAAAACTGCCTTTGTATTGACGATGGCACGCAATATTGCTGTTGACTTCAAAAGGCCTATTGCTTTTTTCTCTCTCGAAATGTCGGCAATTCAACTTGTGACCCGCTTAATTTCAGCCGAAACCATGCTTCCTGCAGAGAAGCTGAAAAAAGGTACGCTCGAAAATCATGAGTGGCATCAACTGCATGCTAAAATCAAAAACCTCGAAGATGCGAAACTTCTGATTGACGATACCCCGGCGCTCACTATTTTTGAACTCAGGGCCAAATGCCGCAGGCTCAAAGCGCAATATGATATTCAACTGGCTGTAATTGACTATCTCCAGTTGATGTCGGGTGGCGGCGAGAACAAAGGCAACCGTGAACAGGAAATCAGCAATATTTCACGATCGCTCAAAAGCCTGGCAAAAGAACTAAACATCCCTATTATTGCCATTTCTCAGTTAAGCCGTGCCGTTGAAACCCGTGGTGGCTCGAAAAAGCCAATCCTTTCCGACCTTCGCGAATCTGGTGCCATTGAACAGGATGCCGACATGGTGCTATTTATCTATCGTCCTGAATATTATAAGCTCACAGTTGACGATGAGGGCAATTCGCTGGCCGGCATTGCTGAAATTAGTATTGCCAAGCACAGAAACGGAAAACTTGCCGACATCAAACTCCGATTCATTGATCAGTATGCCCGTTTTATGGACATAGAAGACATTTACCATAAAGAGCATGGATTTGTGCAACAACCCTATGCTCAAAATGTAGTTACGTATCAGAGCAAAATCAATGAAATGGACGACTCCGCGGAAGAAGAACAGGACATACCTTATTAAAATCTGGTCATTGCCGGCTTCAGATCATCTCAATATATTTTAAATCCAGTTAGTTAGACTTCTTTCCATGGCTCCGGAATCACTTTTCATCATTATCCTTGCAATACTCATTTTCGATTTCCTGTTCGAATTGTGGTTGAATTATCTCAATTACAGGCACCATTCTTCTCATATCCCTGATGAGTTAAAAGGTATTTATGATGAAGAACAGTACACCCGCCAACAGGCTTATAAAAAAGTCAACAGCCGTTTTGGGCTGGTTACAGGAACATTCAGCTTTGTTGTTTTAATGGTTTTTTTACTGGCCGGCGGATTTCCCTGGGTTGATGACCTGATCCGTGGTATTACTGAACATCCGGTACTCATGGCACTGATGTTTTTGGGTCTGCTGATGCTCGCTTCCGATTTGCTTGGGACTCCATTTGCCATTTATCAGACCTTTGTGATCGAAAAGCGATTTGGGTTCAACAAAACAACTCCGCTTACTTTTATACTCGACAAGCTAAAAGGCTGGCTGCTGGGTGCCGTAATCGGGGGCGGGGTGCTTTCCCTGATCATCTGGATCTATATGAAAACGCCAGATACTTTCTGGATATTTGCCTGGATCGTTGTGACAGCTTTTTCAATTTTTATCACCCTGTTCTATTCCAGCCTGATCGTGCCGTTGTTCAACAGGCAAACTCCTCTGGCAGGAGGAGAATTGCGCAATGCAATTTTCGGGTTCACACAAAAAGCGGGTTTCAGACTGAAAAATATCTTTGTGATTGACGGTTCAAAACGATCCACCAAGGCCAATGCGTATTTTACCGGAATTGGACCGAAAAAAAGGATTGTCCTTTACGATACACTGATCAACGATCTGGAGAAGAATGAAATAGTAGCTGTACTGGCACATGAAATAGGCCATTACAAAAAAAAACATATCTGGGTCAACCTTGCTGCAAGCATCTTACAAACGGGAATCACCCTGTATTTGCTTTCCTTGTTTATCAGCAGTGAGATGCTTAGCGCTGCACTTGGTATTAAACAACATTCATTTCATACCGGACTCGTAGCTTTTGGTATTTTATACAGTCCGATCTCTTTTGTTTCAGGTATTTTTATGAATCTCTGGTCCCGCCATGCCGAATATCAGGCCGACCGGTTTGCAAAGCAATTTGCATTCGGCCAAGCGTTGGTTAGCGGATTGAAGAAACTTACACAGAAAAACCTTGGTAATCTCACTCCTCATCCGCTGTACGTATTTTTTCATTATTCTCATCCCACCCTCCTGCAAAGGATCAGGGCGTTAAATCCTGGCAAGGCCTGAAGTTCACCCGGTATTGTATGATACTGAAATATTTACCTCGTACTTTTACGGAATTCAATGATTTTCAACACATCGTTAATATGCTCTTTACTATTGATTTCCAATATCATAGGTACCAGCTTTCCGACAGGGCTGACCTGCTCAAATGCATCCCTGATTTTACAACTTATGCCGAGGCCGGCAACAGCAGAACGGTGTTTTTCTGTAAAATAGAAACTTATTTTGAAGTAGTGCTCCCACACTGACAACCAGCAAACCGTTTTCTTTTTATACATAATCCGGCAAAGCCATGATTTTCCATCAGGGTAATATTTCCATGTGATGGTCATGCCTGCGTCAGGTCTGGAAAATACGTTCATGAGTTCCTCAAACACAGGGTAACAATCGTCACCCAGTGCTGCCCAGATCACTTCCCGTTCCGGAAAAAGATCAGGATTGTTCAGCATAGGTTGGGTTGGTGTCATTGGTTTTTATTATAGCTGAGAATGAAAAATAAATGAACAGGTTGTGGATTTATCTTGTCAGCGTGGCTTTATATTCCGAACGATTGCCTGTAAGGTCTTCAACCACAAGCTTGAAAAGGTTATTACCTTCCGGTGTCCTGTCATCAATTTCGTATGTAAGCAATTCATTTTTAGGATCATAATCCATTAAAATCCATGTACCGTTCATAGTAGCACGGTAAGATTTAATACCTGAAAGTTCATCGCTGATTTTCATTATGATTGTTTTCTGCCCACTTAGATTCTTACCTTTATGAATGTTTACCGCACTAATCTTAGGAGCAACGGTATCGGTCATCACACTGAAAACACCAAAATTCCTTGAAGTGGCACTTATAAAGCCATCTTTGTAAGTTCCACCTTCAGAAATCCACTCAAAATTTTCATCAAGTCTGACTATGACGGCTTTTCCGGCTAATTCCTCAAGGAGGTGATCCGGTGCAATGGAAATTTTAATATTATTCTGTACAGGGGTAAGATGGGAATGCACATGGTAGAGTTTTGCCTGGGTTTCGTTTGTTGGTCCTTCTTCTGCGTAGGTGAACCAGATATCGTCGTATAAGGAATTAGCAGGAATTTCAAGGTTAAACTTTTCAGTGTTGAAGCGGTTTAATTTATCGTACCTGAACCTGGTGGAGTTATTACAGTCATTCTGAACAAAAGGAATAAGCAAGGAAGGTTTGCCTGCTACTGTGAATTTTAAAGTGCATGTATTTCCTGTATAATCTGAAACTTCAACCCTAACTGTATATTCCCTGTTTTCACTGAAGGAGAATATACCTTTATCCCGGACTTTTGAATAAATCCTGAGAGGATTGTTTGGTAATATCCTGGTTTGTATGAACCTGCGTT
>CAYQRU010000125.1:0-2744 GCA_964419945.1 uncultured Bacteroidales bacterium
AATCTCCGGTATGTACCTGATGATTCTGTTATTGGTAGGTTTTTGTGGCACATTTGAATTCAGGATTCTGTATTAGTTTTGCTGGACAACCCAAGACACTGAAAACAGGATATTTTAGTGTCTTACAATTTTTTTCACTTCTGTCCTGTTTTCATCCTGCAATTTCAGAAAATACATTCCCTGCGGCAAGGCACTGATATCGAGTTGAGTTTCGGTTTCAGCCAGCCTCAGTTCAAGAACTTTCTTCCCGCCAGCACTGAAGATGGAGACTTTTGTATAGCCTGAAAATCCATGCAAGGAAATGGTGATTCGATCGTTTGACGGATTGGGAAACACCTGACATAATGTATTTTCCATTTTCACTGCTGTTTCTTTTATACCGGTAATCTGACCGAAGTACTCCAGCACACGCATCATCAGCATATATCTGTTGGCCAGATCGAGCGATTCGAAGCCGAACCCAAGAAATATTGTTTTATAAGTTTCATTTTCGAAACGAACACCGGCCATTGCAGTGGCATTTCCATATTTAAAACATGCTGTACCACCATTCACCGGGCGAATCCTGCTCTGAGAGTATTGATTGACCATAACCTCATTTCCATTAAGGTTGAACACCATCCCGTTACCAACAGGATCACCATCAATACCACGAATAAGTATAGCATCATAATAATTGATCACGTGTTCGCTATGTATGTAATTACTCATGAAATCAGTGCTACTTAGCTCATCGCTGATATTTTGTCCTGTCAGGAAGAGTTTTCCGCCCTGATCAAGGTAATTCATCAGCGTCATCTGATTGGCTTCATTGATGGTACTATCCGGGTCGTAGCCGGTGTACCAGATGACTGCCGGAAAGTTGTTTAAAAAGGTGATGTCGGGATTGCCATGAACAGCTATATCCCGGTAATGTATCTTCATTCCAAGGCTGTCGAGTACATCGAGGTAAAATCTTTCTGAATTGAGCACATCCAGTTCATCTTTAACCAGCAACAGATCGGCCTGTCCTGCAAAGAGCGGGAAGTGGATGAGGATGGTTTTGTTATTGTTAAAGTTTACTTCCACATCCATCATTACGTTGTGTGGTTCCGCGATTTCAGAAACCAGAAAGCTGAAGGGCTGGCTTTGATTGAGTGCACTTTGTCCGGCAGATATATTTCCGAGGGTTGCCACCGAATCTGTTATTATGAATGCCGGATCGCTGCATCGCAAAGTCAGGCTCACATCTTCAACGTCCTCCATCAGGTTGTTGAAGGCACCTATTACAACCTCCACGTTTTCACCGGTTTCGATGATTCCGTCTCCATCGGTATCATCTGCATGAACCGACGAAACTACCAACTCATGATAGGTCGTGTGAAAATGCGAACACGCAAGCAATGGATCTGGCGAACCGGTTCTTCTATTATCGGTAAAAACAAATCCGGATCTTCTTTCCTTATTGAACTCGATACAGGATCCCGTTGCGCCGTCATGATACCATGTATTGTAAGGTGGATAATACAACCAGATAAGACCGATAGGCGCTTCATAAGGCAACAGTGTATCGGTAATGGTGGTCATCATTTCAATGGAAGCAGAATCGAGCAGGGTGACTCCGTTATAGCTACCGTGGTTGATGTACATTTTTATGAAGTTGGCCAGTTCTGTTACATTGGATTTAAGGTCTCCGAGGGGATAACCTGCATAGGAACGCGCACCGGTGTTATTGAAATTGGAGCCATTCCACTGGTACATATCGGCTACGATTGCAGTGTCGAGTTCAGAATAAAACCATCTGGTAGTGGGCATGTTGAGCAGGTTAAAAATACTATCGTTGCAATATTCGTTGAATCCCTTTCCTGCCAGGGACTCAACGATGTAACCACCCAGTGATGCACCTGGATTTGAGTAATACGAATAAGTGCCGGGGAGGTAATTAAAATAAACTGAATTTGAATAACAAATCCCCCCGGAAACAAAATGGCTTTGCAGGAAATCATGAAGAGAGACCTGCGGATCCCAATAAAATTCCTGGCTACCACATTCAGGACCACTTCCGGGATACATATCTGTGAAAGAAGCTGTGTGATTGAGGATCATTTTCGGACTTACCACCGCCTGAGGATACCAGGGATTGATGACATCAAAAGGAATGTAATCATTAATATTACCGTTGAGATCGAGCAGCCCGTCTTCGTACATTTTCATGATTGATGTACCCACCACGGTTTTGGAAACAGATAAGAGGCGGAACACGGTTTCATCGGTAACCGGCTTATTCTCTTCAATACTGGCCAGCCCCCAGTTGCCTTTCCAGACCAGTTCGCCATCTTGTAAGATACCGGCCTGCATTCCCGGGTAATGTATTATGTCCTTCAGCCGGTCCATAAAAGCATAAAAAGCTCCGGTGTTCACAGAATTCATGCAAAGGTTGGATTTGTAAAAATATCCCGACCTCGAATAGTCATTGCTGGCTGGCCTCTGCCTTACACCAAATCCTGCCTGAATGTCGGCAGGAACTTCCTGTTCCTGCGCCAGAGCAGCCAACAAAAGGCTGCTGAAAAGAAGTGCAAATTTTTTCATTGTTAAAAATATTTGAGTTTTGCTTACTTTGGTTAACAGTTTTCGGCTTCTCTGTTTTCTTTATTTTATCGGTATCATTTTTCTGTATGTATTGATTTCTCTCTCTGTAAGCGTTGATAACAGACACTTTTGGAGAATCCTGCTGCATGTCGTCCTGTCTTGTAGTCAACTATCTA
>CAYQRU010000125.1:2754-9867 GCA_964419945.1 uncultured Bacteroidales bacterium
GGTTGTTTAACCACCATTACAGTAACCTTTTATCCTGTCCTTAACCTGATGCCTGATCATTCCCTGACCGCAAACCATCGGTTTTTCCCGTAATGGAGCTGTGCTCCGACAGATGCTCCGATATATTTGCCTATGAACAGGTTCCCCCGTATTGTCATTTTATCTTTCACGAGAATATCGCTGCCGAGATATACACCCATGACATATATTTTACCATCAAGGAAACCATACGATGCGTACATCATAGATAAGCCAAACCTCCCCAAATTTTTGTCCAATTTTCCAAACCCTGAACCCAATCCAACCTGAAAAAGTCCTGGAGGCCCCAGGTAATGGTAGTCGGTCAATAACCTGGTTTCTATAAACAAAACATCCCTGCTGCCGGCCCAGAGTTCCCCGGCAGGTACAATATCGCTTATCCAGTGTGTGTTGAAAAACACATTTAAACCGAGGGTTGCTCCGACATTTTTTGTATTGTAACTTATCATGGTGTTCAGTGCAGGCGATCTAAAGTCAAACTCATCTGGTTCTTTTGACCAATCGCGAGAGGAATACAGGTTCAAACTTGTCTTCAGATACCGCTCAGTTCTTGGTTTGTAATGATAAGTAATTCCTGCTCCCCAGGTTGAATAGTTTCGTTGCATGGTTTTTTCGAGTTTGCCGTAACAATCATATACATTGTCAGGATAGCTTCCAAAGCCTCCAAAGACATCAGTGCTGAGCCAGCCCCTGTTTTTGTTTAAATCCTTACCTGCTCCATGATCCAGGCTTGCCTGGCCAAGGCTTACACCCGCCAATACCAATATCAAAGGTACTTTCCATCGCAGCCCGGCGACCGTCAATTTGATATAAAAAACCCAGATAAAATGCAGCAGGACAGGAATCGTAAAAACCAGGATAATCATTTTTTCAAAGGGGGCAAGCAAGTCTATGATCAGGATTGCCATCAGGATGACAGCGGTAAACAGGAGGAATTCACGCTTTAATGAAACAGGGTGAATTTTACAGGAAATGAAATCGTAATCATTCGCTATACGCTCTCTCACGATTATAATCAATACCAATAACAAAATTGCACCAATAAGAATCCATTGCAGGATTTTTATACCAAGAAAATGTTCAAAAATTAACTCATCCCCTGGCGATTGCCTCAGAAATTCCAATGCAAACCTAAATGAAACATACCAAGTTATGACGTAAACAAACTTATTTTCCGGAGCCTTCCAGTACTTACGGGTGAGCCATACGAGATAAATGATGAGCAGGCAACAAAGGATTTCGTAGACCTGGGTAGGATGGACGGGTCGCGATAGGGTACTGAACGACGGAATATGCAGATGGTTTACATGAAATTCAAAAGCCCGGGAAGCAGGTCCGTATTGTATTGCCCATGGCAAATGGGTTGGTATTCCGTAGCAACAGCCACCAAGAAGACAACCCAGCCGTGTGACAGCCATACCGGCTGGCAGGGCATAAGCCAGGTGGTCAAGAACCGGCTGGTGGAACCGCAGCCACCGTTTTGCAAGCTCCACTCCGACGATCAGCCCCGGGATCAAACCCAGTACTGACCGACCGCTTTCGGGCAGGCCCCCTCCCTGAAAAATTTGTGCCCATCCTGCAGCATCAAGTGTCACAAACTTGTTTCCAAAGATGCCGGTCAGCATACCGGAAAGAGTAATGATCAACCAGGTCCTGGGAGCATAATGATTCCGCAGACCCTGGTAAATGAATATCCCCGCTGCAATCAGAAAGGCAGCGTAATAAAAAAAGGCGTAGTAAAATCCGTTGTGTGTATTAGATAAAATGAACAAGGTTTTCATTGTTTTTTATTTTTGGCCTTATTTCCTGGCCAAAACCCCGGTGAAATAGAGCAGGGTATTTCATTAAAATCATTGATCTTCTGTTCATCTGATTTATCGTCATTTGCTTTCTGAATCCTTTTATCCTGTCTTATTGTCTCACCAACTTAGTTACCACCAATCTCTTCTCATCCTGCAACCTCACAAAATACATTCCCCGTGGCAGGGCGCTGATGTCGAGTTGGGTTTCGTTATTGGTTAGCTGCCGTTCGAATACTTTTTGTCCGTTAACATTAAAAAATGAAATCATTGCAATGCCGAAATGAGCGGATAACGAAATGGCCAATACGTCCTCCGCGGGATTTGGAACGATCCGTAAAGCCTCGGGCACATCAATTTCTTCTACAGGAATAACCAGGCATGAATCCAACACCTCTTCAGGGCTGTTGCAGCCGGGGGCGTTATCATGAATATTGACATTAACTCCAGGTATAGCGATATAATCGCAAACACTTTCGATGTCACAAACTGATAATGAATCATTATCATGGATGCCAAGTATTTCAATAGTCTGCGCATCAATATTTTCTAATCCGTTTAGGCTGGCAAGTCTGGAGTTATCGATTATAAAAAGTTCACCTGCTATTGAAGTGAGATTATTCAAAGCCGACAAGCTCTCCAGTTCAGGGTTAAATTCCAGGCTTAGCTGACCTCCAATGGATACCAGGTTATCCAGTCCGGAAAGGCTTTGCAACGAATTGTTAAACCAAATGAGCACACTACCGCCTGTTGAAATTAGGTTATTCAGGCCCTCGAAGCTTTTCAGAGAATTATTCGATAGAATTTCAAATCCGCCGTCAATTGATACCAATCCTTCTAACCCGGCAAAATTTACCAGCGAGGATTGATGTAGTCCAAATTCTCCATGGATGGATGTCAGGTTGCCCAATGCTGAAATACTGTTCAAAGCAGTATTGGATGCGATTTGAACCCAACCTCCTACGTAAGAAACGTTATCGAGTCCATCGAGGCTCAACAGGTTATAGTTATTTTCAATATACAGGTCGCCACCGATATACACAAGGCCTGACATGCCTGTTAATGTTGTTAATGAATAATTATCCTGAATTACTAAAGAATGTCCGATGGAATCCAATGCTGAAAGTCCTGAAAAGGTGGTTAGAAGGAAATTATCCCGAATTTCAAATATTTCCCCGACGTATGTCAGACCTTCTAAACCTGAGAAGTTTGTCAATGAACCATTTATAATGATTTCAAATGTTCCGCCTACGGAGGCCAGGTTCCCGAGACCTGTCAGGGATGAAAGGGCGTCGTTACCAGAGATCAGAATGTCTTCCGTCGAGCTGAGTCCATTCAGGCCTTCAAGGTTTGTTAATAAATCACAGTTTGAGATTTGAAGACTTGCTGTACCGGTCAAATTTTCCAGTCCGGCCAGGCTGGTCAGGGCAGCGCAACTGGTTACAGTGACATTCCCGGTACAGGAAACATCTTCCAGTCCTGCCAGGCTTGCCAAAGCAGCGCAATGACCGACCGAAATATTCCCTGCACAGGATAAAGTTTCAAGGTCCGACAGACTTGTTAATGAAGCGTTTCCATAGTAAAAAGCATGGGAATACACATAAACTATGATAAATGTCCGAAGTGTACCTCCCACGTAAGCAAGGTTTTCAAGCCCGGATAACCCGGTAAGGCCCGGATTGCCGCCAATAATCAGCGATCCGCCGACTGATGTGAGCATACTTAAGCCGGTAAGGTTGGTGATATCACTTTGATCAGGTGTACCAATGGTAACATCCCCCTCTATCTCCGTACACCCCGGAAAATTCATCTGGAAATTATCAATCTGTTCCTGGGTAGTGAAGGTGATGCCTTGTGGCAGGCAGGGAAATTGCGAATTGGCTGTCATGTTTGTAAACAGAAGTACGAAAACCAGAAGTACAAATTTTCTCATTTTAACCTCCTATTCTTTTGTTAGTTATTCGATGTTCTGAGTTTTTCGTTTCAAACCCGAACCCAAAATCCCGAACTCTGAACTGTTTATTGTATAATTATCTTTTCCACCTCCACCATCTTTTCATCCTGCACCCACACAAAATACATT
The DNA here is from genome assembly GCA_964419945.1 of uncultured Bacteroidales bacterium. Taxonomy (GTDB): domain Bacteria; phylum Bacteroidota; class Bacteroidia; order Bacteroidales; family JAAYJT01; genus JAAYJT01. The sequence continues at coordinate 6,676 of CAYQRU010000125.1, forward strand.
CCCCGTGGCAGGGCGCTGATGTCGAGTTGGGTTTCGTTATTGGTTAGCTGCCTTTCCATTACTTTTTCCCCGCTGACATTAAATATTGAAAGCAGTATATTGTTAGTCATTGCAGATGAAGCAATTGTGATTGTGGTATGTGACGGGTTTGGAATAATTGTAATTCCATTTACGGTATCAATTTCTTCTATTATCGTTGTATAACATGATTCCTGTACTTCCTCTTTTGTATTGCAACCCGCGGCATTGAAATAAATATATACTGAACCATTCGGACTTGCCAGATAATCGCAAATACTTTGAACTGCGCAGTGTGATAATGAATAATTATTCGTAATTAATAACCAGTTAATTGAACTGGCTTCAATATTATCCAACCCTGCCAAACTGATCAGAGAATCATTATCATAAACTGTAAGACTTCCGACAGAGGTTAGTGAATTCAATCCCGTCAGGCTCGACAAAGATGGATTTCCTATTCCTCCCTGCCCAAAATATCTTTTTCCGATACTTAATGACCCCTCAACTGAATTCAAACCATCCAATCCGGCTAAACTGGTCAGCATCATGTTTCCATAGATAAACAGGGACCCCCCGATGGAAGTAATTTCGTTCAGTCCATTCAGGTTCGTTATATCACCCCCGTTGATGGTAACATTCCCTGCCAATTCAATGCAATCAGGGAAAGCTGTATGGAAATTGTCAATATCCGTTTGACCGGAAAAATAGTAGATGCCATAAGGCAGACAAGGAATACCATCACAGGCATTGGCTAATTCGATGACACTGCTGCAACCTGTGGCATTGTCATTTATCTCAATGCTACCGCTGGGATTGGATATGTAATCACACAACCACCGGGCTTCGCAGGTGGATAATGAATTGTTACCCGTAATTGAAAGACCATTTCCGATAGAAGTCAGATTACTCAACCCTGTTAAATTGGTTAAAGATCCTGCGTTCAAAACTTTAAGAGCGCCGCCTATTGAAGTCAGACCCTCCAGTCCATTCAGGCTGCAGAGGGAATTGTTACCCTGAATAATGAAATTACCCCCGATAGAGGTAATGCTTTCCAGTCCCGTTAAGCTGGGTAAACTTCCGTTATACAAAATTTCAAGGGTACTATCAACCGAAGTCAAACTTTCCAGGCCAACAAGACTGCTCAGGGCATGGTTACCTTCAATATGCAGATTGCGTCCGATAGAAGTCAGGCCATTAAGCCCTGACAGACTGGTCAGGGAATTGTCAGTAATCCAAAGATCATCTCCGATGGAAGTTAGGTTTTCAAGTCCGGATAAACTGGTAAGTAAAAAATTATCGCTAATTAAAACACCCCCTGTGGAAGTCAGCCCATCAAGCCCTGAGAGACTGGTCAGGTCGTCGTTTCCACAAATAATTAGTTCATTTACAAGGGAAGTTACATTTTCAAGCCCGGATAAACTGATCAGGGAATAATTACAGGTAACATGAAGATAATCCATCGAAGTCAGGCCTTGCAGGTTCGTCAGACTGGTCAATGTGGTGTTAAAATAGATAAGAAGGCCATTCTCAACCGACATCAGGTTATCCAGACCCCTGAGACTGCCAAGGGCATCGTTACCTTGAATAGTCAGATCACCCCCGATATAAGTCAGACCTTCCAGCCCCGTTAAACCGGGCAGAACATCATTGTAACTTATATCAACACCCACAACAGAGGTAAGATTTTGAAGCGCCGTCAAACTGGCCAGGGCTTCATTGTAATAGATACGTAGATTTCCTCCGATGGAGGCAAGGTTCTCCAGTCCATTCAGGCTGGTCAGTGCGTTATTGTATTCAATCAAAAGGCCGCCTCCGATTGAGATCAATACATCTAATCCTTCAAGACTGGAGATATTGCTCCCCCACTGTCCAATTACGACATCCCCCTCAATCTCCGTACACCCCGGGTAATTTGTCTGGAAGTTATCAATCTGTGCCTGTGAGGTAAAGGTGATGCCTTGGGGCAGGCAGGGAGATTGCGAATTAGCTGTTATGATTGAAAACAGCAGAACGAAAAGTATAAGTGCAAGTATTTTCATTTTAGTCTCCTTCTTTTATTTTGTCTTTTACTGGTCGATGGCAACTGGTCAACAAGCAACCAGAAGCCAATAATGGTCTTTTATTGTTTAATTAATTTTGTTATTTCTATCATTTTCTCATCCCACACCCTCACAAAATACACTCCCCGCGGGAAGGCGCTTATGCTTATTTGGATTTCATTGCTTATTACCGGCCTTTCAAGTACTTTTTCCCCGCCCGCTCTGAAAATTGATAATTGTGTGTTTCCCGAAATCTCAGGGAAGTAAATGGTGATTTTATCGCTTGACGGATTGGGAAACACCTTACAGTACTCGTTTACAGCGTTTGCAGTGGGTTCATCCAAACCGGTAATCAACACCTCATAGGCTCCTATATCAACAAGGCCGTTCTGCGGTCGCGGTATGCCGAGAATATCAGTGGCCGGACAGCTCAGAAGCGTCCCACAGGCACATGTAAATTCAGATGTTCCTGCATTCATACAGGGACTGTTATCTGAAATCGTCAAAAGATCAGGATCTTCGAACAGAGGATCTTCGTTGATATTACCTCCGCCATCAATTACAACACCATGAATATAACCCGGGTTAATATTGCAAAACGCTACCTCAGCTGTATCAGGTGCATAGCAGTAAATCTCTTTGCCCACTGCAGCAGTGTCTGCCCAAAGGACTGAATTGACAATAAGCGGATGCGACGAGCCTGTCGAACAAATGGCGCCGCCAAGGCTTGCTTTATTCCCGAAAAAACTATTGTTAATCAGTGTTGCTAAATGAACGACATTCAAGGATAAACTTTTTTCCAGGTAGAGAGCTCCGCCTCTTTGGCCGGCTATGTTGCCACTGAAAATATTATTCTGCAAAAGAGCAGGGTTGCTTTTGATTCCACAACCGCCTCCTTTTGTCTCCGCTTCATTGTTAAAAAAATAGTTATTTTCAACAAGTACGGTATCTGTGGAGGACGTGAGAAACAGTCCTGCATAATCTTTTATGCTGTAATTATCCATGAAAATATTTCCGGATATCACGGATCCTTCATGTAAACTAACCGCTTCCAGGCCAGCTCCCCATGCATTTGTCACTGAAACATCACTTTCGAGCCGGTTTCCGATGAAAGTATTATTGGTGCATGTCA
>CAYQRU010000126.1:0-9783 GCA_964419945.1 uncultured Bacteroidales bacterium
TGAAAACACCTGCAGAATAAGCATTCTTCCAGGTTTGCGTCATATTTTCAAATACCCTGTCGCGTTGGGTTCTTCCATTCCAGAAGGGAATAATCACATCACGGTATGCATTCCTGACTGAATCATCCACTTTAAAGGAAACTTTTGGGCGATGATGAAGAATCTCCAAATCCTCCATCGAATGAAGACAAACCTCAGGGTAGGTCGGGGTTGCCTTTGGCATAGGGCCGCGTTCACCTACGATAAGTTCGCCGGGAAGTATGCAGATCTTTTTGTTTTTCATGAGGTGCATAAAGCATTTGGCCCGCAGGATTGGAACAGGAATTTTCTGTCCTTCAACAGATTTATAAAATTCTGTAACCAAAAGAGCCCTTTCTTCCGAAAGGGTATTAACAGCGTTTAAGCTGTTGCTTCTTAGTTGAAAAATTCTTTGGTTCATTTTCTCTTATTTATCCGCCAATACTGACTATCGGCGCTGAATCATTGAAAAAGTTTTTGATAGCTTCCACCTGCAGCATGTCATAATCAGAATAGTTGCTGCAATAATTGAATCTGCCCATTCTTTCATATTTTTTATGTGCTGCTGTATGATAAGGTAAAAGGTCAATACGTATGATACCGGCTGTTGATTCAATTATTCTTTTTAATCCCAGAAGGTTTGTTTCGGTATCGGTAATCTCAGGAATAAGGGGAATGCGGATGATGATGGGCTTGGCATTCCTGCTAATGGTTTTAAGGTTATTGAGAACCAATTGATTGCCAACACCAGTATAAAACTTGTGTTTCTGGTCGTCTGAGAGTTTCAGATCGAATAAAAATAAATCATTGAACGGTAAAATGTTTTCCAGGAGAAGAGTTTCAGCATAACCACAGGTATCTGTTGCTGTATGAATTCCTGCTTCTTTACAGGCGCTGAGCAAAGCTGTGATAAAATTTGCCTGCATCAAGGGTTCGCCACCCGATAAAGTCACGCCACCCCCCGATTCCTCAAAAAACAATATATCCTTTTCTATACCTTTCATAACATCTTCCACACTCATCAGCATACCGACTTTTTCTGTCACTGAAAAAAAACGGTTGCCAATTTTCTTCTTGTTAGTAATTGTTTCTTCCACATTTTCCTGGCTTTCCGGATTATGACACCACATACAGCGTAAAGGACAACCCTTCAAAAATACAGTTTGCCGAATACCTGGTCCGTCATGAACTGAAAAGCTTCGAATATCGTAAATCAGGCCCTGCATGCAATATGGCAGAATTTAAATTGCTTTATAATATCCTGGTTCTCATAAATTTTGACGAACCATAATTTCTAAAATCTAAGTAAAGGAAATACCAGAAGCCGAATCAGCATATCCAACAGGCAAATAAACCTTTGCCGTTATTGTGGTATAGTGTAGGAATGACAAACTGATTCATCTGAATAATGATTTAGCTGCAAAAATAAAAAATTGCTTTCAATAAGCAAAACTCTTTATTAAGTTTCTGTATTTGAGTGAATCCATGACAACATTTCAGACCCCGGAATATGCTGATTTAAAAAGTAATTACGTTTGAACTCCGACATCATTATTTTGTTAATATATCTCTAATCATGATTTTCCATACCTTTGCCGTCCAAAGCAATGCTCTACCACAAAACATATATCAATAATAATTCAGGCGAATGGGTAGTATTTATCCATGGAGCTGGTGGAAGTTCTGTAGTTTGGTATAAACAGATCCAGGCTTACTGTAAGCATTTTAACCTGCTGTTGATTGACCTGAGAGGCCATGGGCGTTCAGCAGTAATTCCGACAGCAGGAAAATCTGGCTATACCTTTGAAGAAATTGCCCTTGATATAATCGAGGTGTTGGACCATCTGAATATAAGCCAGGCGCATTTTGTTGGTGTTTCGCTGGGCACGATAATTATCCGTAAACTTGCCGATCTGCATAAAGACTATGTAAAATCCATGATTATGGTCGGGGCCGTTACCAGGTTGAACATCAAATCGCGTTTTTTCGTGAAACTTGGCCGTATTTTTCACAATATCATGCCTCCCATGTGGTTATATCGTTTCTTTGCATTTATTATCATGCCCAGAAATAATGCTCTGGAATCAAGGAATATTTTTATCCAGGAAGCACGTAAACTTGCCCGTCATGAGTTTATCCGATGGTTTATGCTCACACGGCGGCTCACTGCCAAACTCAGGAAAATGAATGAAGACGATCCCGGAATCCCTGTATTGTATGTGATGGGAGAACAGGATCATCTTTTTCTCGTACCAATCAGAGAACGGGTCAGAAAATTTAAAAACCAGACATTGACAGTGGTGGAAAAATGTGGACACGTGGTCAACATAGAGAAAGCATCACTTTTTAATGAGCTGTCCATCAGTTTTATCAGGCAATTATCATTTCAGCCTGTGATGATTGAGAATGAAGTATATTGAGCTCAGGAAATTTTTATACAATGATACCGGACTTGCCTCTGACAATAGATTGCGCACGCGATTCAGACCGCAAAAATCCCCTTGCTTCATTCCGTAAAAGATTTTATATCCCTGAAAACAAAATCTATTTCGACGGTAATTCTCTTGGTCTGTTATCCTTTGATGCGGAACTATCTCTTTTACGTGTGCTGAAAGAATGGAAATCTCTTGGCATTGATGGCTGGATGCATGCACAACTTCCTTGGTTCTGGTTTGCAGAAGAAATAGGTGCAATGGCTTCTCAACTTGTTGGTGCCAGGCCAGATGAGGTAATCCTCACAGGTACAACCACGCTGAATATCCATAGTCTAATCAGTAGTTTTTATAAGCCAAGAGGCAACAGAATAAAGATACTCGCTGATGAATTGAACTTCCCTTCAGATTTATATGCCCTTCAAAGCCAGCTAAAAATAAGAGGCTTTAATCCGGATGAACATCTTGTATTAGCGAATTCAGATGAAAATGGAATACTTGACGAACAAGAAATAATCAATCAAATGACAGAGGATATTGCAGTGATTTTTTTGCCCTCTGTGTTATATCGCAGTGGTCAGCTACTGAATATCAAACTTCTTACTTCCGCTGCACATGAAAGAAATATTCCCATTGGATTCGATTGCAGTCATTCTGTTGGTGCGGTTCCTCATTATTTCGACGACTGGAACGTTGATTTTGCACTTTGGTGCAGCTACAAATACCTGAATGGTGGGCCGGGATGCGCGGCTTTTCTCTTTGTAAATAAAATGCATTTTAAACTTGATCCTATGTTGGCTGGTTGGTTTGGTTGCAATAAAGAAAAACAATTCGAGATGTCAGCTACATTTTTTCCTTCCGAAAATGTGGGACGCTGGCAAATTTCATCACCCGGCATTCTGGGATCCTCACCGGTTGAAGGTGCTTTGAGAATCATCCTGGAGGCTGGAATTGAAAACATTCGAAACCAATCGTTGCACCTCACTGATTTCATGATTGAACTTCTCAAGGAAAAAGTCTTTGGAAAGTACGCAGGATTCAGAATTGTTACTCCCCTGGAAACAAGCAGAAGGGGAGGACATATAGCCATCGAACACCTTGAAGCGAGTCGTATTTGTAAGGCTTTGAAAGCAAGAGGAATCATCCCTGATCTGCGACCACCAAATATGATACGACTTGCACCGGTGGCCCTGTACAATACATTTGAAGAAGTCTACAAGGTTGTTGAAACCCTGGCTATAATTATGGAAATGCAGGAATACAGGGGATTTTCAAGTGAACGTAATTTGATTTCCTGATCATTGATTCAGAGATTTTTATGAGTCTGATCATGCTTTCCTCACAAATACCTGTGCTGTTTCATATCTGATAACCACGACATTTTCACCCTTTTCAATAAATCCACTATCGGAAGTAGCATCATAGATCTCGTTCTCAACCTTGATTTTCCCTGAAGGGCGTAATACCGTATAAGCAAGACCTGTTTTACCAATCAGGTTACGATACCGTGTATCGGCTGAAGTATAACCTTCGCTGGCGTTTTGAACAGTATCCAGTGCTAGATGTCCGAATACAGTTGTTGAAAAAAGTTTACGGCTCAGATAAAACGAACCAACCAAAGCTAAAAAAGCAGCAATGGTAACAATAAAGAAAGCCTTTATAATTTCATGAAAGTATTGCATGCCGAAGTTAAAATCCATATTATCTACCATTGCAAGCATCAATCCTGTGAACGCAAATACGATTCCAAGAATGCCTGTAACTCCAAATCCTGGTATTGCAAATATCTCAATAGCAATAAGGATCAGACCGATGACAAAAATCAATATTTCCCAATTGGCAGCAATTCCCTCAAGGTAAAGAGGAGCAAAATAGAGTAGGGCAGCCAATACTGCGGCAGCTAGTGGAAAACCAATCCCAGGTGTCTGAAGTTCAAAATATATTCCCCCGATGATGACCATGATAAGTAGCCCGCTCACAATTGGATTAATTAGAAAACCTATGATTTTATCAAGTGTAGTTAATTTTAATTCAGTAATCTTATAATTGTTAATTCCAACATTAACAAGCAGATCATCAATGCTTTCAGCTTTACCTTCACAATACCCGTGCAGGATAGCTTCAGAAGCAGTAAAAGTGAGCACTTGTCCGGTATCTGTTACATTTTCTATTGCTATGCGTGGATCAACCATAGCCTGGGCAATATCAGGATTACGTCCTTTTGATTCGGCAGTTGAGCGCATCATTGATCGCATGTACGACTGATATTTGTCGGGCAGGGGAGTCCCTGACTGATCAACAACTGTGGCAGCTCCGATATTGGCACCCGGACGCATATAGATGCTGTCGCAGGCTATCGCTATCAGTGCTCCTGCTGAGGCAGCATTGTTATCAATGAATACAAAAACCGGTATCCTGGATTGTAAAATGCTTGTTCTGATGCTATCGGCAGCTTCCAGTGTACCACCGTAAGTGTTCAGGTGTATCAGGATCAGATCCATATCCTTTTCATGAGCTTCACTCATGGCTTTCTGGGTCGAACGCCAGATGGGCGGTGCAATGGGTTCTTTGATATCAAACTTATATACCTGGATCAAACTTAAGCTGTCAATCTTAGATTTCAGACTTTCAGCAGCAATCAGGTTGCCGCTGCAGAAAAGTAAAACGGTGATAAAAAGGCACAAAATATTGTTTTTCATATTCTTACATTTTTGTTTTATTGAAAGTACTTATTTACTATATTCATGAAGTCCTCAAATAATACCTGGTTGGTGGCTATTATTTCTTTCCCGAAAATATAATTGTTTTCTCCTTTAAAATCACATACTCTTCCTCCTGCCTGTTGCACAATGAATGCACCTGCTGCCACGTCCCAGGGGTGTAACCCGTATTCATAAAATCCTTCAAATCGCCCGCAGGCGACATATGCCAGATCAACAGCTGCTGAACCCAGCCGTCTTAGTCCGGAAGTATTCTGTACCAGGTATGAAAATAGTTCAATGTATGGTTTCATACGGCTGTAGTCGTAGTAAGGAAAACCTGTTGCAAACAATGCATGATTCATATTTGCTTTTTCTGATACCTTGATTTCCTTGCCATTCAGGTATGCCTTGCTTGATTTCCAGGCATAGAAGCACTCCTGCATATTGATTTCATAAACAATACCCAGCAAGGTTTCATTATTTTTCGATAATGATACGCTGATACAATACAATGGTATGGAATGAATGAAATTCGTTGTTCCGTCAAGTGGATCAATGATCCACATATATTCACGGGAACTGGTATTGGCAGTATTTTCTTCTGCAAGAATTCCTGAACCGGGAATTATTCGCTTCAGACCTTCAATAAGCATCGATTCAGATTGCTTGTCAACATAGGTAACAAAATCGTGTATACCTTTTTCGAAAAACTCCACTGCGTTCTGATCATCCAGTTGCCCTTTGATAAAAGCTCCTGTTTGTTTCACCAGTAAACAAGCCTGGAGACAAATGTTTTCAAGTTGATTATGATTCATTCTTTTCTATTTTATTTCTACGAACTGAAAATAAGTATACTATGCCGGTGATTCCAATCAGTATCAAAGTAAATGAAATAATTTCAGCCTGGGTAATTTCCATTCCCAATATCTGATAAGGTGGGTTTACCCGAATTTTTTCTACCAGGAATCGGGCTGTTCCGTTCATTATCAAATAGATGGAAAATAACAATCCACTAATCACAATTTTCTTCCTGATCAACCAGGCGACAATAAAAAAAATAATAGATAAGGAACTTTCATACAGTGATGTAGGATAAACTGGGTGTTCTAATACTCTGCAGTATTGCCCCGAGCAATTTTCTATTTCTTTACCTTCACGAATTACGTTATGCGGAAAATCATATGCCCATGCCCAATCAGGCAAAAAACCCAACCAGTTTGGTTTAGGATTAAGATTTTCTATTCCCCAACACCCGTCGCCCGAAAACTGACATCCCAGCCGCCCGACACCGTATGCAAGCAGTAGGGCAGGAGCGGCAGCATCTGCTAAAACTATCCAGGGTATCTTGTTTTTTCGTGCATACCAAACAAGCGTAAATGTGGCAGCAATTAAGCCACCATAAAATGTTAAGCCCTGGAATGAAAACAAAGTGCCAACCGGGTCCGAAAGAAAAGATGAGAAATTCTCAAGAATGTCAAATATTTTGGCACCGGCAATACCTGCACCGGCAGCAAGCATAATGAAATTGGCTGTAAGCTCATATGGATGTACTAAAATATCTTCTGTCTTTGGTTTTACCAGTTTCTCCTTTTCAGCGCTCCACCAGGTTGAAAATACTGATAACACTGCCCCAATAATGCCTCCCAGGATGCTACCTTCACCGGAAAGGAGAAAATTCTGAGGATCTTCAACAAAATATGAATAATTGGTAAACATTGCAATTCCCTTAAAACCAATTAAGAAACCCACTAACCCACTTACTATCATTTCCCTGATACTTGCGGGTTTTCCTTTGACAACACTCTTTTTCCATGGAATGAGTAATCCTTCTTTCTCTTTGCGCTTAAGTTCAGTATGGAGAATAAAAGCACCTGCAATAAAAGCCAGTGCCACGAAAAAACCATAGGTTTGAACCGGAAGTTTTATTGCGGTACCAAACAGGTCGTTGATCATATCGCTAAGCCGTGGATACATCTGATTATTTTTAATACATTGATGATTGAATTTTAAAATTATTCTCAACAGGAAGTGTAGCAATACATATTATCTGTATCGAGTATTTCAAGCCTGGTTTTTTTAATAGAATTTATCCATTCGTTTCTGAATGGTGCTTTTACACGAATATAGTTAGTCGTAAATCCACTCATGTATCCATTGTCATTATCACTTTCGAAGAGTACTTCTTCAATACGGCCATGATTTTTGCTTAGAAATGATGCTTTTTTGTTTTGAGCCAGAAGAAGCAATTTTTCAACCCGTTCCCTGATAGTTTCGGATCGAACTTTTTCAGGAAGAGTGGCTGCCCGTGTTCCGGGTCTTTCTGAGTAAGGAAATACATGCAGATAAGAAAGTGGAAGTCGATCAATCAGCGAGTAAGTTTCCTTGAATTCTTCTTCGGTTTCTCCCGGAAAACCAACAATTACATCGGCCGCTATACAGGCATGGTGTATTGTTTTTTGTATCAGATTTACCCTGTTGATAAACAAATCCGTATTATAGCGACGGTTCATACGTTTCAGCACATGATCTGATCCCGATTGCAGAGGAATATGGAAATGAGGCATAAATTTGTCCGAACCTGCCACAAGCTCGATGATTGAATCGGTAAGCAGATCGGGTTCAATGGATGAAAGCCTTATACGTGTACAGTTTTTGATAGTCTCAATTTCTTTTAGCAGACCAAATAAAGTTTCTTTGCTTGTTTTTCCAAAATCACCAATATTGACTCCAGTAAGAATCACTTCCTTAGGATTGCTTTTCAAGGCAGTTTTTATCTGTTTAATGGTTGCAGCAACATCATTACTGCGACTATTACCACGAGCAAACGGAATAGTACAGTAGGTACAAAAATAATCACAACCATCCTGAATTTTAATAAAGGTACGGGTTCTGTCAAATCCAGAAAAAGAAGAATAAAATGATCTGTTTTTAAATATGTTAGATACATTTATATGAACATTATGTTGAACTAAATCACCCTTAAGAAAGTTTTTGAGATTGAATTTTTCAGTGTTTCCCAACACCAGGTTTACGCCTTTCATACCTCCCAGCAGGCCTGGTCTCAGTTGCGCCATACAACCAATCACAACTATAACAGCGTCAGGATTTCGTTTGTGCGCCTGCCTGATATATGTCCGGCATTTTTTTTCTGCTGTTGCTGTAACAGCGCAACTATGAACAACATAATAATCAGCAACATCTGAAAAATCCACTACATGGCAATCAGTTTCAAGTTCTCTTATTAAACCGGATGATTCTGCAAAATTCAGCTTACAACCAAGAGTATGAAATGCAATACGCTTTTTATTCATGGGGTGCAAATTTAGTGCATTTGCTTAAGAACTTATCCTTAAAGGATCAAAAGCATGTGGTTTTAATGAGCGCAATTTTTGGATTTTCCGGCAATATAATGCTGGATCAACACACCAGAGATAATAAGTAAAAGTCCTGTAAAGGTTGACACCAGAATTTTTTCTCCCACTGTGATTCTGATAAATAGAAGCGATAAAAACGGAGACAGAAAGATTAGGTTTGAAACCCTTGCAGTAGTATCGGAATATTTCAAAGCCAGCAACCAAAAGAAGAACGTAAAACCCATCTCGAAAAATCCAATATAAGCAGCTCCGGTAAAACCTTGCCAGGCATAAGATAATGAAGGTTTCATGAATAACATCAGAATCAAAATGTAAAATGTGCCAAAAGCAAAATTTAGTACCAGTTTTCCGAGTTCCTCGCGATTATCTCTCACATTCAGAATCCAATACAACGCCCACACCAATGAGCTGCCTACAGCAAGAAAGACACCAAGCGGATCAGATAGTCTGAAAGAACTGAAATCACCACGAATACCAATCAGCACAGTACCGGCAAAACTCATAAGGATTGCCAGCAATGAAATCAAGCTTAGTCGTTGTTTAAGGATAGGGATTGAGAGTAGAACGAGTGTAACAGGCCATAAATAATTGAGTGCCATTGCTTCCTGAGCAGGTAAAATGGAATACGCCCAGAAAAGAATCACATAATACATAAAAGGATTCAGAAAGCCAAGAAGTGCTGATTTTTTAAAGTGACTTAGTGTAGTTAAGTTTTTGATATTAAGTTTATTACGCCATAGAAACAAGCTTAACAAGGCTAAGAAGGAAATGAAACTTGCCAGGAAGAGCAATTCATAAGGATGAAAGAAATTGAGTGAGATTTTAAATGCAGAACCTGCAGTAGACCAGAAAAATACTGCAATCAGGGCAAAGGTATAAGCTTTTTTATGTGAAGTCATTTAACGACCATGTCAACATAAATTATTCGGCTCTGTTACTTTCATCAGTATCTTCAGTCGTATTGGTATCGGTATCTTCAGTTTCGGGTTCGTCAGGAATACGGTCGAGTTCATTATTGAAAAGATCTTCTTCAAGTTTCTCAATCTTGTCTAATTTAACTTTTACTTTCACCAGGTAACTGGCATCATCAGTATCTACCGTAACAGCATGGAAGAATTTATTGTTTGGCAGATTTACCTTGATTACATGATTGGCATATCCAGATGGATATTTCTTCATGATTGCCTGAAGTACATCAGGTTCAATATTTTCGAAGTTGACGACAACTTTTTTCTTGGCGTTCATTTTCATTTAGGC
>CAYQRU010000127.1:0-9652 GCA_964419945.1 uncultured Bacteroidales bacterium
CATAATTTTTACAATGCCGACATGTTTGATATCTGTAGCATCTGATTCAACGTTATCTGAGCGTTATCCTGTCTGCAATTGTTAATAAAAATTTCCAGGTGTATGATTCATCCGAGCCAACAACCATACGCGGTTTTATGCATAATCATCCTGTCACTGCTGGTGTTCCTTCCTGCATGTAAAGTGAAGCCGCCACCCACGGGCATCATGACCGGAATCTGGTACATCAGTGATGAATTGAATATAGCCCTCCGATTTGAAACATCCGGCAAAGGAGAATACATTTCTACACATAAAGCTGTTGCTGAAATCCGGCCATTTACATTGAAACAATCAGGAAAAAGAGCAGCCTTCAGGTTCAAAGGCCGGCCAGATCTTCGCGGGAAAATTACCAGTTTGTACGACAAATTCTATGTTCTTGATGAAGACAAACAAATTGAATTCCGTCAATACTTTACAAAAGCATTTCCAAAACCACCCTATCGTTATCAGGATGTATTTTTCACAGAAATTGAGATCACCGAAGTCGAATATGGGAAAGCTTCAGGTTACTACTCATCGAAAACAATTGAAAAACGTGAAAACAAAAGCTATACCCAGGTTATTTTTGATGTGGCGGAAGATATTTCATCTAACATCACCAAAAGGGAAATACCATTACATATGGATATTTACCAACCAAAAGGTGACCCGGCAAGATTGCGGCCTTTAATTATTTTGCTGCATGCCGGCGCATTTATTGTCGGTGACAAGCGTGATGAACTGGTTTCAAGGCTGGCAAGGAATTATGCACAGAGAGGATATGTGGTAGCCTCGGTAAATTACAGGCTGGGATATATTTTTATGCCGGGGATGTATTCTAATCTTGAGCGCGCAATGTACAATGCTCTGCAGGATGTCAGAGCCGCATTGCGGTACCTTTCCTATCACCGCGATACTTACAGAGTTGATCCTGATCTGGTTTTTATTGGCGGAAACAGCGCCGGTGGATTTCTATCATTATTTACTGCTTTTATGGACAATACTGAAGTTTGGTCCAGCGCCAGGGGAAGCACTCTGCGGATGCAATCCGACCTGGGTTGCCTCGACTGTTCGACCAACAATCTTTCAGGTCCTTTTAAAATCAGAGGTGTAATCAATATGTGGGGTGCAGTGGATGATCCGGGAATAATCAAACCGCAGGATCAAATACCTGTTTTGTCAATTCACGGCGACAATGACAAGGTAGTTCCCTACGGAATTGATTATCCGTTCTCCAATGTAAGCGCAAGAGTTTCGGCATTCTTTTCCAGAAAAATGTATGGATCTGCCAGCATACACGAACATGCCGCCGCAATGGGCACTGAACACACACTTTACACATTTGAAGGGCTTGGGCATGAGCCTCATTTCGATGACAACAACCAACTGATTGAAGCAAACTACGAAATCATCCATCACCTGATATTGGAATTTCTTAATGAAATTGTAATATCACGCACAGGAAAGCTCCAGGGGCTGCAATATCTGACACGTAATGATTTGACTGCAGAATACTGGATCGAACAAGGGTATTACAAGGAGCATTACTTTGCCTGTGACAACTGCCTTATCCTGAAACAAACTCCCAACTCGGCGAGGGTGGTTTGGTTGGATGGAAACGAGAACTATCAGTTACATGTGGCTGGTGTCGGGCAATACGGACAGGTTTATGTTGACACGATCAACATAACATACCAGGCTGCCTTACCATAATACCTGTTTGTGCGTTGACCAAACTTCCAACATTCGCATGCAGTTCCATTATATTGAGGAATATGTATCTTCGTAATTCAGGCTTTCAGGCCTCGAAAAAAGCATACAGGAAGTAATTACGGGCTTCAGACAATTAGAATTAGGAGTGTGAATTATGCAGACAAAATTTAGCAGTAAAGTCGCAGAAATAATTTTCCTGTCGGAACCATGCATGGCACCATGATGTTACGGAAGGATATTAATTTATCTTTGTTTGAAAATCCATTGACAGAATGAAGTCTGCCCCACGCGATAAACTTACCCGGTTTATCCGGTTTGTAAACACCTTGCTGCCGCACGAAGTGTGGCACCTTGAAGCTGTTCAGCAAATGAAAGACCCTGAGAATTTGTCAATTCTGAAAAAAATCGTGCAATACGCCGAAAATATCAATCAACCCCGGATCTTCGATAAAGACATTGACAAACGAAAATATTCAAACCTGAAATTATGGATAGAAAAAAAGCTGCTTACCATTGATGCTGATATCTATTTTACCTGGCTCAGCAATCTGGATCAAAAGATCATGCTTGATGCCCTGACACCTGAAGATGAAAAGGACCTGGTTCGCGAGATCAGAAAATTCAACTATCCACACTATTATTTTCTAAGGTTTTATGAATTGGTTCAAAATTACAGATATTATCTGCTAATTCGCGTAAGATACAACTACCGGAAACGAGCCGAAGAATTTCTTGAAAAGCACAAAGAAGCTTATCATCAATCAAAAAGAACCAATCAGGAGTTACACGAAGCCACCATTGATATTGTTGACCAATACACTACAAGCGGAAAGGAATCAAAGCAATGGGAAGATTGGCTTATTTCAGTATTCAGGGATGAAAACCTCGATGGGCTGAACCGTTATTATGCCATTGTCAGGCTTACTTTCATGTATTATAACTACCGGGAATACAGCAAATTGCTCAATCTCTTCGAAGACCTTGACAAGATGATCATCAGAGGCGAAATATACAGCCGCCGCATCCTTGTGAATTATTATGCAAACCGCCTGATGGTGCATTCCCGTTTCAACGAATTGGATAAAGCTGAATATTATGGTTACCTTTCCATCAGGCATAAAGGCGCCGATTATATTCAGTATCTCAATAACTTATGTGCGGTTTTGCTAAGGCTTAAGAAAAATAAAACAGCACTGGCGCTTTTACAAACTTCCTTCCCCGACTACAAAAACACGATCAGTCCGCACAACCGTATCGGGTTTGTGTCTTTCTACATGCAATCCCTGAACAAAAATGGCAAGGCACGAGAGGCTTACAGCTTCGGGAAAACTTTTCTGGATGTAAACCGGGAAGATATCATAAACCACCGCTGGCATTTATTCTTCACTTCACTGATGCAGAGCATGTTATTGCTTGACAAATACCGTGAAGTCCTAAGCATGGTGAAGAAGTATTCATTACTGGAAAAAGAAAACGACTACCATAAACGAGCCGGATATATTCCAAACTTTATCTGGTATTACTCGACAGCAAGATTTATGGAATGCGAAATCAGTGAACCGCAACTGCGGGAAATTTTATCTGCATCCGTCAGGTTATGTCAAAGTGATGCACATAAAATCAGGTTGATCAATGAATTGGCTGAGGAAATGGGAAACCAGCTTACTTTTATTGATAAAAATTTCGTGCAAAACTGCTACTCAACAAATCCTGTATAAGGTCAGGGTAACATTAATGTACTCTATATTATTGATTAAGTGCATTCTATAACCAAGCATCATCAAAATAAGCATGTGAGTCAACCTGTTTTTCTTTAAAAATATCCTTTCCTATCGTTTTACGTAGCTATTATTTTGCACTTCAGAATTAAACCGGAGAAGAAATATCTGTAATTTGAGGTTAACCAATTATTTTCTTCATCCGGAATACAAAAAAAGCCATATCAGGAATTCACATATGAAAGAAGTAGTCATTACCTCCGCTGTCCGCACTCCAATCGGAAATTTCGGCGGTGCGTTGTCAACCCTTAGCGCCGTGGAACTTGGAAAATTAACCGCCGCAGAAGCGATAAAGCGCTCCGGAATTGAACCCTCACAGGTTCAGGAGGTGATTGCAGGAAACATACTTTCGGCAGGGCTTGGGCAAAATATTGCCCGGCAGATCGGGATAAACAGCGGGATTCCGGAAACCGTTCCGGCATTGACTATCAATCAGTTGTGCGGATCAGGATTGCGTGCAGTGATGATGGCAGCGCAACTCATCCAACTAGGTGAAGCAGAAATCGTTCTTGCCGGCGGAACTGAAAGCATGTCGAACGCACCTTATCTGTTACCAAAGGCAAGAACCGGCTACCGCATGGGCGATGGTGTGCTTGTTGACAGTATGATCTTTGATGGCCTTACTGATATTTTTGACAATGTGCATATGGGTATTACTGCCGAAAATATTGCAGAACGCTGGAATATTTCGCGCACTGAACAGGATGAATTTGCACTGAAAAGCCAGCATAAGGCTGAGCATGCCTGGAAAACAGGCCGTTTCAGTGACGAGATTCTGAAAGTTGAGATACCGCAACGAAAAGGAAATCCAATTGTCATTGAATCAGATGAATTTCCAAAACACGGAATGACGCTGGAAAAACTCGCCAGCATGAAACCCGCATTCAAAAAAGATGGCACAGTAACGGCAGGCAATGCGTCTGGAATCAACGACGGTGCGAGCATGCTGGTGCTCATGAGCAAAGGAAAAGCCGGTGCACTCGGTATCAAACCGCTGGCCAGCATTGTATCGGCTGCTTATGTTGGTCTCGATCCTAAAATTATGGGATATGGCCCCGTACCAGCTACCCGTAAGGCATTACAAAAGTCCGGTATGCAAATATCCGATATACAATTGATTGAAGCCAATGAAGCCTTTGCAGCCCAATCGCTGGCTGTCGTGAAAGACCTGGCATTGAATCCGGGGATAGTGAATGTCAATGGAGGCGCCATTGCACTGGGACATCCCATAGGTGCCTCCGGTGCAAGGGTGCTCACTACCCTGCTGTACGAAATGAAAAAAAGGGAAGTGCAACATGGATTGGCTACACTTTGTATAGGGGGTGGTCAGGGAATTGCCATGATCGTGAAAAGATAGCAAAATATTGACTCAGAGATAAATAAAATATGCGTTGTGTGCATTGGAGTCGAAAGCAATCACTAAAAGAGCAATTTCGAGAATTATCAGCTATGAATGATGAATTTTGACTTGTTAAAATAAGCATGAACATCTGAGGTTTTATGATTAATAAGATTGTAATATTTTCGATGAATCAATTAATAAATTGCGAAATATTGAATTTAAATAACTTATGAAAGGATTTGAAAACAGGGTAGCGATTATTACCGGCGGTGCTGATGGCATTGGAAAAGCTGCCGTTGAACGTTTTGCCTCTGAAGGAGCGAAAGTCATGATCTGGGATCTGAATGAAGAAAAAGGAGCCTCACTGGCTGCTGATCTTAGCCAGAAAGAAATGACCGTTTTTTTTATGAAAGTCGACACTGCGTCATATGATGAGGTTGAAAAGGCTGGAAATGAAACTTTTGAAAAATTTGGCCGGATTGATATTCTCATCAACAATGCAGGAATCACACGCGACAGCACCCTGAAAAAAATGACCCCTGAAAACTGGCAACAGGTGATTGATGTAAATCTTACCGGAGTCTTCAATTGCACTAAAGTGGTTTCCGCCTTTATGCTTGAAAAAAATTACGGACGTGTCATCAATACTTCTTCGGTAGTGGCACTTTATGGTAATTTTGGGCAAACCAACTATGTAGCTTCAAAAGCTGCCTTGATTGGGATGACCAAGACGCTGGCCAGGGAACTTGGAAGGAAAGGAATCACGGTTAATGCCGTCGCACCTGGCTTCATTGCAACAGAAATGGTTGCCAAAATGCCTGATAATGTCCTTCAGGGAATAAAGGAAAAAACACCGGTAGGAAGATTGGGTAAACCCGGAGAAGTCGCCGGCGCTTACCTGTTTCTGGCAAGTGAAGAAGCCGCCTTTATCAATGGGGCAGTACTAAGTATAGATGGAGGAGTAACAATTTAAATTTCAGTTACATGCGAAATGCTTATATCCATAGCACCGGTATGTACGTTCCTGAAAAAGTGGTTCCAAACAGTTATTTTGATGAATTGCTTGGTGAGCCGGTAAGCCAATGGTTAGTTGACAATGTGCAAATTTATGAGCGCCGGTGGTGCAACGAAAATGAATCTGCTTCAACCCTTTGTGTAAAAGCTGCCATGAATGCCATGCTGCATGGAGACATCGCAACTGATGAAGTTGATTTACTGATCATAGCTACCGACACACCGGAATATATTTCACCATCAACGGCTTCAAAAGTACAACACCTGCTAAGATTGAAAAATGCAGGAACTTTTGATGTGAACACTGCCTGCGCGGGTTTTGTCACGGCACTCGACATAGGGGCAAAATACATCCGCGCCGACGAAAACTACAATACTGTGCTGATAGTAGGAGCTTATGCAATGAGTAAGTACTTAAATATGAGCGATAAGAAGACTGTTACTTTGTTTGCTGACGGTGCAGGTGCAGTTGTTCTAAAGTCGAACACAGGCGATGAAAAAGGGTATCTGAGCAGCCAGCTTATCACCAGAGGTGAATATGAAGCGTACATGGGAATTTATGCCGGAGGCACTTACCAACCAATTAGTTTACAGGCACTTGAAAACAAAGATCATTTATTAAAATTTGTAACTAAATTTCCAAAAGAATTGAATCCGGAAATGTGGAGCATGATGATTCTCACGCTTTGCAAACGAATTGGCATTCAACCTACCGGTGTTGATCACTTTTTTATGACCCAGATCAATATCAACAGCATCTGGGAAACCATGGACAGGCTGCATGTAGAACGGAAAAAAGCCACTACTATCATGCACAGTTATGGTTATACAGGATCGGCCTGCATTCCGATAGCTTTGCATGAAGCCAACAAAGCAGGTAAAATCAGTTCCGGACAACTTGCGATGTTCATCGGTTCAGGGGGTGGATTGGCATTCGCCAGTGCAGCATTCAGGTTTTAAATTCAAAAATTCTTCAACATGCAATAATCCATAAATTAGCCACTGTGAAAAATTATTATGACATACTTTAAGGAAATTGCATAATAAATTGACATACAATTAAATATGCCAACATCAGCACAAATTACCGGAGCATGGATTCTTGTCATCTTGTATATGGCAGGCATCCTGATCCTCGTATTTCGTGGAGCAGCAAAAACCAAAAGCATCAGCGATTATGCCCTGGGCAATATGGTTTTCAGTCCTGTGGCCGTGGGACTTTCACTCGCGGCTTCTATGACCAGCGCTGCCACTTTTGTGATCAATCCGGGATTTATTGCGAATTTCGGGATCAGCGGGTTTATCTCCTATGGACTGGCATTACCGGTAGCAGCGGTTATCTCGCTGATCATTCTCACCAAAAATTTCAGAAAATACGGCCAAACGGTCAGGGCGCTCACCCTGGCTCAGTGGATTGGAGACCGCTACAATAACAAAGCTTATTCATTATTTATGGGTCTGCTGGCTTTGCTGCTTATCACCTTTATTGTACTGATCGTTGTTGCGTTGACAAAAGTATTATCCAGCGCATTGAATCTGAATGAAATGTACGTGATGTTATTCATCGTGGCCTTTGTTTTTGGGTATATGATGTTCGGAGGTGCAAACTCCATGGTTTACACCAATACCATTCAGGCTGTCATCATGCTTTTAGTCGCGGTTGTTCTGTTAACATCAGGTTATCATCACTTTAGCGAAGGTATTGGGAGCTTCTTCCATAAACTTGCCTCTATTGATCCGGTTCTGATAAAACCGACAAATCCCGGCAGTCCTCTCTTTCGTAATCTTTACGAAATAATTTTTGCACAGGTGGTGGTTGGAATTGCCATCGTTGTACAACCACATATCATCACCAAATCGTTATTACTTAAAAAGGAAAGTGATGCGAACAGGTTCCTTGTGACTGCCGTCGTGGTGGAAATGCTTTTCTTTTTTGTGGTATTTGCAGGTTTATATGCACGCCTGTCTTTTCCTGATCTCACAGTGAACGGAAATGTCCTTCCTAATGATGGTATCATTCCGGCCTATGTGGTGAAAGTCTTTGCAGGGGGAAGCCTTTCTGTTATTGTTGGAATCATTGTTGTGCTTGGTCTGATCTCAGCCGGCATGTCAACCCTTGAAGGACTCGTACAATCCGTTTCAACAACAATTACTACAGATATCATAAAATCCCTGGCCGGAAAAAGTCGTCTGAGTGATCGAAACCTTATAGTTATCAATAAACTGGTTATTATTTTGCTGGCAGTGGTAACCATTCTGCTCTCTTACAGTCAGCTCGTCAGTCCCCGCCTGAGTGTCGGGATTTTCGCTCAGAACGGTGTGTACGCGTATTTTTCAGCCGCTTTTGTTCCGGTCATATTTGGGATTTTCGTGAAAGATGCCAGGGTACATGCTCCGTTCATTGCCAGTATTACGGCAATATTGGTACATTTTACCGTTTATTACCTGTTGCCGGCCGGGGTGCAGGAATACGGATGGAATCTTGGTGCTTTCACAGTATTTCTTGAAGGTGCCGTTCGTAACCCTGCCATCGCTTCCTCCACTGCAATTATATTTTCAGGAGTGACCGGTGTTGCAGTTTATTTTCTTCAGCATCACAATAAACAAAGAATACAACGTCATGATTGAGGTTTTCGATTGGTTCCAACGATGGACAGTCTATCAACCTGATAAGGTAGCAATTACGGAATACGAAACCGGCCGTGATCTGACATACAGCCAGATACATAATTTGTCGGCATACATTACCAACAGACTCCTGAACGAATCAGGCCTGAAAAAAGGTGACCGGATTGCCATCCTCGCCGAAAACTGCCTTGAATACATTATCCTATTTGCCATGGCACAAAAAACAGGTGTGATCCTGGTTCCGATGAATTACCGGCTCATGGCTGCCGAACTTGACTTTTTGCTTGCCGACAGCAAGCCTGCAATGATCTTTACAGAAGACAAATTCCTTCCAAAAGTTCAACAAAGTAGTTATTACAAAGCAATTAGTAATAAATACCGGATTGAAGATTTTTCGAAAGAGTGCAATGAATACCTGAAAACAAATCAAAAATGTCATTATAAAAACCAGCCGCTGCACGAAGATGATCCTGTTTTTCTGATTTTCACGTCTGGAACAACAGCTTTCCCAAAAGGTTCAATCTATACGCACAAGATGTTGTTCTGGAATAGCATCAACACACAAATGCGCCTCGACCTGACTTCTGGCGACCGATCCATCAATTGTGCTCCACCGTTTCATACCGGAAGCTGGAATGTACTTGAAACGCCTTTTTTTCATCACGGGGCCTTTACACTGATGATGAAGAATTTCAATGCTGATGCGGTGTTGGAAGCTATTGAAAAACATAATCTTACGATTTTCTGGGCGGTTCCGACCATGCTCCAGATGATGGCTGATTCACCCATGTTCCAAAAATCGAACCTGGCCAGTCTCAGGTATTTTATTGTGGGCGGTGAGGCTATGCCCATTCCATTGATCGAAAAATGGCATCAAAAAGGCATCCCGATCAGACAAGGTTATGGATTAACCGAGGTGGGACCGAATGTTACCTCGCTCAACCACCAGGATGCCATACGTAAACAGGGATCTATCGGTAAACCTAATTTTTATTACGAAGTAAAACTTGTGGATGAACATAACAATGAAGTCACAGGAGGAGAAGCCGGAGAATTCGTTATCAAAGCACCTACTGTAACACCCGGGTACTGGAATAATGAAGAGGCAACGCACAACACAATTATTGACGGTTGGTTTCACACCGGTGACCTGATG
>CAYQRU010000128.1:0-9646 GCA_964419945.1 uncultured Bacteroidales bacterium
AATGCAGATTGTTGAATTGCGTTAAAAACATCCTGAACTCTTCATAATCCTTCTCTATATAGGGAGGACTCATCTTATAGTGCCTGAGCAATGCCGGCAGTTCACTTTCATTATATTTATGCATAGTGGCATGCAGCGCAGCATTCACTTCATCCAGGGTACCGATACAATCAAAAGGCTTTTCGCTTTCCAGACCGCACAGTTGATCAAAATAAAAAGACAATTCCATATTATCCAGCAAATTGTGTCCGAATATTTCAACCAACTGACGGGATGAGAGAAAAGGAGACAAGATAATGAATGTAAACAGACATTTGGGACATTTCCCGCACCATACGCCCTCCTTACTTCCTGCATTACAGCTTTTAAATACCTGATGGTATTTTGTAAATCCTGAGAAAAGCAAAGCGATCTGTAATTCATTCAGCGGCCGCAGAAAACTGAAATAATTGTAATCAACGCTGATGTTCTTACTGCAATATTCTCGGAAGTTGGCTTCAAAAGAAAAGCTCTTGGAATACTGATGATTAATTTCCGTACCCTGAATAGTTGGTTCGTTGGCACTGAACTCATTACTGAGAACAATATTTTTTGAACCGCTGATAGCGGCAGCAAGTAGAGAATAAAATGCAAGTAAAGCCGAAAATGGTGTATGGCCATTAAGAAAACCCATTCCATTCAACTTCAATAACTCAGGATCAAGATTTCTTTTGATCACGATTGATTTCCGTAGATCCGATCCTGCAATTCCCGCTACTTCAAGTGCTGCCCGGGTTGGATTAAGGAAAAAAGGAATTACCGGTATGTCAGTTTCTGTCAATATTTCGATGGTAACAGCAGAATCCTTGCCGCCTCCCAGCGGGACAAGACTTGTTTCGTCCAACTTCAGATAAAATTGTTCAGGACTTTGCGTACCGGTGCTTTTAATAGTCAGGAATTCCTGATAATCAGGGTTGATCCCATTTGTATAAAAAAATTCGCCCAGTCCGTGATAATATAGTTTTTTCCACCACTCCAACGCCGAATTATCCATTGCGAAAGGTTTCACAATAATTTTAGGTGAACAAGTTGTTTTCCAGTAACTTATTAACTCCACCATTCCAACCTGAAAAATGATGTTATGTAAGATAAAATCCGGTATTGGCTCTATTCCCTTTATACCCTCCATCACAAAACCGGGATTGAACTTGATTTTGTCAGCCAGGTTAATAAAAAACTCAACCTGCAATACGTTGATGCCCTTATGTATATGAAACCCTTCAAAAATCATGAATGGGTAATCCTTTTGAAATTGTTGAATTTTATTTTGAAAATCGGGCATAGTGCAAAGAAAAAAAAATGATTACCTTTACAGTCTTAAAATCAGTGCAAAAATAACAATTGCAATACTATGGTGTTTTTATTGCCTGATAATTACCAGTAAATTATGCCAGAGAAACAGGTAAATAAGGGATACGGACTAATGCCACCGGCGCCGGGGAGGATTTTAATATCTGAACCATTCCTGCAGGATTTCTATTTCAGGCGCTCGGTAGTATTGCTTGCCGAGCACAATGAAGAAGGCTCCTTCGGAATTATTATCAACAAACAGGTTGATGTCCGCTTCAATGACATAATCAAAGGTTTTCCCAGGTTTAATGTGCCTCTTTATCTTGGAGGCCCGGTTCAAACCAGTAATTTATATTTCATTCACACCCTTGGAAATGCAATTGAAGGAAGCCAGCAACTGATTGATGGACTTTTCTGGGGTGGCGATCTTGAACAAATAAAGGAAATGATGACACTCGACCAGCTTACACCTCAGAGCATCCGCTTCTTTATTGGATACTCAGGCTGGGTGAGTAAGCAACTGGATCGGGAACTTGAAGAAAACTCCTGGGTAGTTTCATCAGCGACCACCGAACAACTTATCACCATAAATCCTGATAATTTGTGGCGTGATATTGTCAGAACACTTGGAAAGGATTTTGCAATCTGGGCTAATTATCCGCCCGATCCCTTACTCAACTGAAGTACCTGCAGTGTGGTCAAGCTCCGATCCGAGCATGCTGTGCGGTACGAGATAAATCATTAACAGTATTGCTGCAGCGATAATTACCCAACTTCTTTCCTGACGGTTTCTCATCAATCTGACAAGGGCTATAATCCAAAATATGAGTGCAAAGGCAGTTTTATTATCCGTAAGATCAGTTCCAAAAGGCCATCCAGTCCAATAGGCTCCAAAGGCAAATTTCTGGACGACGGGACCGAAAACAGCTCCTCCCAGTATTAAAAAAATGACAGTCAACCAGGCAAGGAGATATGTACGTGAACGCCTGAACAATGCCTCGAGACCAGTTCGCATTGAGAAAATCATTGCAAAAAGCATAAATATGATGTGTGGTAACAAAGCCCATCCAGGCACTGCGCCTTTGAAGCGCATGATCACATGATCCCTGTTCAGTTGAGTCCGGCTGTTATTGTGTTCAAGGAAAACATCGTACATCATTTTTCCGGCAGGAGGCTGACTGGGTAAATATGCCACCAGTTGGTTGCCTTCTCTTGTCATAGGTGCTTCTGCCCATGAATCATAACTTTTATAACGACGGTATTTGATAGTACCGCTGATATAAGGGCTTGAAACCAGGATTCGCACAGCTGCATCGGAGCCTGTTTCATGGGTTCGGATCAAACGGTAGCGAATCGTTTCGCCAGCAATCTCCACCTTCCCTCTAACAGGTTTTGTTGGCCCGGTACGACGTTGATAGATAGAAGCAGCAAGCGTCAGGATAATTGTTAATATCCACAATATAAGTGAATTAGTCTTCATTTGTATTAAAATTTTTCATCATGAAACCCATTCTGCACATAAAGAGATGCAAAAAGTAAACAAGCTACCTTCATGATTGTTGAATTCACAATTATTTGTATTTACAGGCAGCATAAAATGAAAAAAGGTTGCATACTGGTGCAACCCTTAAATGTAGCGAGGACGAGAATTGAACTCGTGACCTTCGGGTTATGAATCCGACGCTCTAACCACCTGAGCTACCTCGCCAATGAATATGCAAGTCCCGAACCTTCACCAAAACTGTATTTGAAAACGTCATTTTCGGGGTGCAAAATTATAAATAATATCAATTTGGCAAAACCTGCGATTATATAAAACAGAAATCGCAGATTCAACTGCCAAAATAGACCATTCTAAACTTCACTCCTGATTGCTTCCTTGTAATCACTCATCTTCAAAACATAACCGCTTTTTTTTGATTAAGGCCTGGCGGCTACGATACCTCACTGAAGATAACTCTTCCCATATTTGATTGGTATCATTACCCAACCGTAAGCATCCGTGAACAAATCTATAAGCCACTGATATATCTTACCAGCGAGAAATTCGCAAAGTACCCTGAAGATTCCCGGTGACAATAATCTTTTCAGACGGAAGCAATCACCTTTTTCCCTTGCCTGATAGTTTGATCCAAAGGTCTGGTACCGCTTGTTTTGTCATCACGCAGGTAAGAATTTCGTGAACTCCCGGAAACAGCTACTGTGTGTTTGTTTTACAACGATCAGTTGCTTTTTGTATGATGCTTCACAAAATTACAAATCTCCCGGAAAGCATTTTTTGCTTCCGGGAAAAGTGGAGTTAAAAGAGGAAAGGCATGGATCATTTTGTCCCATTTACGCAAGGTGACGTCAACACCATAACTTTCAGCCCTGGCAGCCACATTCACACAATCATCCAGATGTATTTCATGGGTTCCCACACAAATGAATAAGGGAGGAATGCCCGCATAATCGCCAAACAAAGGGGATAATAAAGGATCTTTTGTATCTCTGCCGGCAATATACATGTTTGTCCAAACAGTCCATGAACCCATTGGTGCAATATCGTTTCCGGCATTATACTCAAATGATTTTGCACTGCAACTTAAATCTGTGACAGGAGAGATGGAAAAGGCCGCTGTGGGTAATAAGATGTTCCAGGCTTTGAGAGCCAACAACAAAGATAGTGTTAAACTAGCCCCTGCCGACTCCCCCCCTACTACAATATCTCCGGGTGCATACCCCTGTGTAAGCAGCCATTTATAGGCGGTTACACAATCATCGAGGGCTGCAGGAAAAGGATGCTCAGGTGCAAGACGATAATCAAAAACCAATGATTTCAGTTGGCATTGCCCGGCAAATTTTGCTACATGCATGCGATGCGTCGCACATGAACCCGAAATAAAACCTCCGCCATGCATATACAGAAGTATTTTGCCTGGTATTGGATTTTGAGGAATGATCCATTCAGCATTCATTCCTTCCACAGAAATTTTCTGCGATGTTACATTATCAGGCATTTTCGCTCTGGCAGTGGCCTTATCCACACTTTCGCGAAATGCACCCACAGAAAAACTTTCATCTATCACTTCCGGTTTTAATTTTCCACGGAATAAATGCCTGTATCTTATCAACCCAATAACTAACCTGCTACGAAAACTCTGCATGATGGTTTATTATTAACTGTTAATCATATTATAATCTAATGTATTAAATTTCAAAAATAGCATATATTGCTGGTTATAAAATACTTATACATTTTGAATCTAAATTTTATCAGAGGATATTGACAGGCAAATGACAAGACCACCAGGAAAAATTGATTCATCTGACCGGATTGCCCAATCGCAATGAATGTCGCAAGGCTGTCAGAAGGAACTGGTGGAAATTCCTCCTGCCAGCTTGCTGACATCTGGTCCTGCAGGATTCTGGAATACTTCCAGTTCAAATTGCGGGATGGCTGCGAGTATATGATCAAAAATATCAGACTGCAGTTCTTCATAATTCACCCAGGATTTGTCGGCACTAAATACGTAGATCTCCATTGGAATACCTGTTTCAGTTGGCTGCAACTGCCTGACAATCAATGTCATTTCGGTATTCACTTTGGGATGGTTTCTCAGATATTCTTTCAGATAAGCTCTGAAAACACCCAGGTTGGTTTGCCTGCGACCATTCACCAGCACTGAGCTATCAATATTATTGACTGTGTTGTATTCCAGCAATTCCTTTTCCTTGTTTTCGATATAATCCCTGATGCGGTGTATTTTCCGGAAGCGGTCCAGCATTCCGGATGTGCAGAATTTCACACTGTTCATATTGATCTGTATGGAGCGCTTGATACGGCGTCCGCCTGATTCCTCCATCCCGCGCCAGTTTCGGAATGATTCGCTGATCAGGGCGTAGGTTGGTAGGGTCGTGATGGTCATATCCCAGTTGCGAACCTTTACGGTGGTAAGATTCATATCAATCACAGAACCATCGGCGTTAAATTTTGGCATTTCAATCCAGTCGCCCGGCCTCACCATATCCAGCGCTGATAACTGGATACTCCCCACCAACCCCAGGATAGTATCTTTAAAAATCAGCAGCAGGATTGCTGAAATTGCTCCCATACCGGTAAGAATTGGCCAGGGTGAGGTTCCAACCATCATGGAAATCACCAATATAGATACAATGATATACATGATGATCTTGACCACCTGAATATATCCTTTGATGGGTTTCAGTTTTGATATGTCGTATTGCAGATAAATTTCATGAGCGGAATTCAGGAATGCACTGATGATGGAGGTAAGCACGAATACCATATAAACCTGCAATGATATCTGCACGATTCGCCCCAAACCTGCTATATCATGAACGGTTTCAGGGCCCACATTGTAGATCATCATGGCAGGTATGAGCAAAATGATACGCTGGAAAAATCTGTTGGCAACCAGGATATCGTCCCATTTACCCGAGGTTTTTTTCGCTAAAATTTTGATGACTCTCAGCACTATATATTTCAATATCAGATACATTAATACGCCTATGAGCACAATAGCGCCAAAAATGATCAGGTTACCAATCTTTATGGCAAGACTTTCTGACAGCGAAGCGTGCATGAGCCAGGGAGTAAGAAGATCGGAGAAATATTCAATCATTGTGGGGTAGTTTTTCGAAAATTATAATTTACGGGATACTTCGTTGAATACCATGCTGAAATATTCTTCCCGGGTGCAAAAATACTCATTCCTGCTGACAGGTTCAAATCCACAAACAGTCGTTTTGTCTGATCAGGCCGATGACAATATTTTGTAAAAGGTATCATATTGCTATGAGCGGTGCTATCGCTGAATCCAAACCTGGAATTATCATGAAAATTAAACTCTGTTGAACTTTATTACCGTTCGTTTCGTTGTATTTTGCTGTAAGGCAGGTAGTTCCTAAAGGTGATCTGACAACAAAAAAGAACATTATTCACTTCTCTATTTGTAAGATTTTCAAAGTCGAAATTATCCCAGTTACCTCCCACTGTCTAACGCACTTGCCATGAGGAGGAACGAACCAATGATTAATCTGGGGTCAATATGCTGCAATATCAGGATGAATTAATATTAAAATGAGCCTTTAAAGCCCTGTTACACCCAAATCTCCTAAAGGCAATTATTATGAAAATTTGAATTTTGCGTTTTCTTTTTAGGTGTAGGGATAAAAAATGCTATAAACCAACAGTTTGGGATTTTTGAGAATAGACTCAATTTTTGTGAGAAAATAAACGATCAGCTAAATTACAAAAATGTGGCGGCTAAAACAATTGTTTTGCAGTGAATTCTTGTCGGGTAAAGTTCCAAATTCCAAATAATAAACGCAAATTATCACGAATGAGATTGTAATTGCTGACTTCACAATTCTTCTGAATATCAGAACTCCGCCGTGCAAAACTCCCATGGGGTATTACATCCTGCCGGAGAAGATTTTTCGACGTATCAGCCTCACCAGGAATTTAGACACTTATGATTATTGACTGCATAAAAAACAGTACGGATCATTCGAGGATTAGAAACCTTTCATCAACAGTTGGATGCAACATGCGGGTTGAAAAATCATAGCGAAAATAGGAAATGCGCTGTTCAGTTGAAGGTATGTTGCGGTCAACGTAGCGATTCATCAGAAAATCAAAAAGATAACCTGAGTATCGGCTTCCGGCAGCAGAAGCCATGGTATAAATATCGTTAAGATCAATGGAATCAACGGAATAGGTGTATACCATTCCACCTGTAAATGGGAAAAATCGCAATCTGCCATCAAACTGATCGCTCATAAACATTTCCCCGAATGCTACTGATTTTTCAGGATTTTCTTCGTTGATGCCGGAGATTTCAAACCAGGAACTGAGCACAACCTTGTTCAGGTAGAAGTCGCCAATATAATCATATTCAATGTCGTACTCCGGATCAAAAAGACGCTCAACGGTTTCTTCCAGCATCAGTTGTGCCACATTTACAATGTATTTATCCCCAGGTATACTCAGAAAGACATCTGTATCAGGCTGCAGGTAAACGCCAAGTCCCTTGCTTCTGAGTCCGTCAATCAGCCTGTTCATATAGCTTTCAAGAAAAACTGAATCGGAAACGTGTTGCATGAACAGGCTCCTGTAATATAGCACAGAATCAAGTGTGGTATCATCCATCCATCCCTCATCAGCTACTTCATACGCTTTGAGGTTGCGCTTATACAAAAAGTCGGCAGGGAGAAGCAGCAAGGATGTATTTTGCCTTTCCTGGAAGAATTGTTTGGCCAGTTTACGTTCGACCGTGCAGCCTGTCAGGAGCATCAGGCCTGTCAAGATCAGCAGGAATATTTCTAATATGCTGCTATTGATTCTTTTCATCTTCAATATGTTTAAGCAATTGCCGGCCAAAATTTTTTCCATAATCAAATGCTTTTTCCAATTCCTGATTGTGCGGTGTAAATTTTGTAAAAAACGACTCGCCAATATATTGTAGTTTTACACTTTCGATGTTTGTGGTGATAATCTTTTCACCTTCTCCGCTCCATCCGTACGAACCAAAGGCTCCGGCCAGTTTACCCCTGTCGCGTATGGGATTGATGAGCGCAAACATCTGGTAGATCTGAGGCAAGATATTCTGGTTGATGACAGGGCTGCCTATCAGTAGTCCGTTACTTCGTGCAATACTATTGTTTATCTGATCGTGCGGCACCATCTCAATATCACAGACATCTACTTCGATGTTTCCGGCTGAACGCACACCTTCGGCAATCTTTTCGGCCAAAATGGCTGTGTTGCGATATGCAGAAACATACGGAATGAACACGCGGTTTTTCTGGGGTAAACCCAAATACTCTTTAGCGTATTTTTCTGACAGATCAACATATTTTTTCCAATCATTGCGTAATATCGGGCCATGTCCGGGGCAGATTGCCGAAATGGGTAAAGGCCGTATTTTTTCAATAGCCTTCAGCATAAACTTGCTGAAAGGTTTCAGGATCACATCAAAATAATAGGTGAATGCATCGTCCCAGTTGCCTGCAAGGTCATCAAACATGCTTTCGTGCGCATAATGGGCGCCGAAAGAGTCGCAGGTGAAGAGCACCTGATCGGGTTCAAGCCAGGTATACATGGAATCCGGCCAATGGAGGTTGGGAGCTCCGATGAATTTGAAATTTTTATTGCCTGTGCTCATGGTTTCGCCATCCTTTACTATCCGGTGACGGAATGGTTCTCCCAAAAGATCGTTCAGATACCGTATGGCATTACCACTTGCAAGAACCGTGGCATTGGGAGCAATTTTCAAAAGATTCTTAAGGCTGCCCGAATGATCCGGCTCTGTGTGATTAAGAATGATGTATTTGATTTCGGCAGGATCGGTAAGCTGATGGATCTTGGTTTCATATATTTCCCAAAATTTTTCTTTTACGGTTTCGATGATGGTTTTTTCCTTGTCATCAATAAAAAAAGAATTGTATGTGGTACCGTATTTGGTTTCCATCACAACGTCGAAAGTAACAAGGTCGGGATCAAGTACACCTATCCATTTTATATTGCTGGTAATGTCGAGAATATTTGTGTTATCCATGTCAGAATGAGTTGATTTGTTGATTCGGTGATTTGCAGATTTACCTGGCCCGGCCTGATTCAAATATGCAATGAGTAATAAACCCGGAAAACTATCCCTTTTACCGAAGGAGCAGGTGAATCATTTTTTATCAGTTCATATTATCGCTTTGATTATCAAATAAATAATTAGCTATAAAAAACCTGTTAACAAGATATTCCTCAAAATTCCAAAGTCATCTGGCGGAAGTCGTCCTTTGGCCTGGGTGGAGTAAGAGATATCTTATCAGGCATACTCTTTTCGGCCTTTTCATCTTTTTGTCTTGATTCGTCCTTGTTCATTACTTTTTTCAGTTCATTTCCTTTCGTTGCTTTTTGCTTTTTGGCAGCTTCTTCAGGTTCATTATTTTCTTCAGTTTGTTCTACCTTCCTTGTTGGATCTTCTGTGAAAGACTTTTCTTTAATCGCCTTATCTGAATCCAACTCCGTGATATGACCCGGCTTTTCAGTTGAGATCTCCTCTTTTTCAGATGTTTCCTCATCCGGCGTTTCAAGAGCTGTTATTTCCGCAACTATTTGTTTGTCAGTTTCTTTTACATTAAACGGGATATGAACATCTTCCGGCATGTTCTCCTTTGCCATGAATTTCATTTTTTTGATCACAAACCTGGAAATTCTTTTTCCGATTGCCTTTATTCCCATCACTTCGACAAATTCACTGGCCTGAATAATTTCATCTTCCAGTGGCTTTTTATTAAGTGCGGGGTCGTATTCAAC
>CAYQRU010000129.1:0-9565 GCA_964419945.1 uncultured Bacteroidales bacterium
ATAAAAGTGATTTTCAATTCATTTTCTCCTGCTTTCAGATTTGTCAGATTCCTGATCCGGAAAACCTCTGAACTGTTGGCCAAAAGTGTGAAGGTTTCAGAGATGGAATTGGGGCTGCCTGTGTAAGACATACTGAAAGGAATGTCAGTAAGATTTGTGAGGATGATATTTGTTTCTTTCTTATTATTTATTTGTATTTCATTGCTTTGCAGGATAATATTCTGTTTTGCAACCTGCTCAAGCAGCCATGCTGTGCCTGCAAGCGTATCGTTAAAGTAGGCAAGCGTCCGCTGGTTTATCAAAGCTTCCCTGACCCCTTCAACGCTGTGATCTGTGGCATAAACCAGGGTCATTGGCCTGCGTTGATGTTTTATGGGATCATATAGAAAATCAATGGGTTCGTGCACGTCGGAGTTGGCAAAAACGGTCAGGTTTTTTTCTTTGGCCCAGGTCAGGACGATCGGATAATATTCCTTTTCATTGAAGATTTCAATCCCGTGCAACCAGCCCCGGTTCACAAATTCTGTGTGCATCGGAAACCATATCGTAGAATCAGGTTGCTGGGCTTTCCAGCCAGGGTGGTTCCAGATAAAAAAGGCGCCCTGTTCGGCAGCAGCAGCGAAGGTCATCAGAATATCCTTTTGGTTCAAAACATTTGCATCTTCTAAAAACAACGCATTAAAATGCCCCGGTGGCATCGAACGGGTGATCTCTGCTGCTTTGATCAGGATAATATCATAGGCATCGGCCAGTGGTTTGGCGATTTCATAAGGCCGGTTCTTATCTGCAATGACAACATTTTTATTGGGTGTGTATTCAATGTGATCTGTAATGGCAATTACATCCAGCCCGTCGCGCCAGGCTTCCTTCACGCGGTCAGTGGGCCATACGCTTCCATCCGAGAAGGGAGTATGCATATGAAAATCGCTTTTCAGCGTAATGTATCCCGGAATATCTGAAATCCGGAAGTTTTTGCGGGTTTGCCCGGTTGTTTCTGAGCTTATGAATATCTGAAACTGAATTAAAATTAGAAGGATTAATCTGATAATTATCTTTTGCGATCTGTATGATTGAGTTTGCATGTTGCCGGATGCTCAAGGTATTAATAAGCGGTGTTTTATTGTAAGATAATTTTTGCAAAATCAGTTTTTCCATCCATCAGCAACCGAACAACATACATCCCGCGTGGCATACCGTTCAGATCAAGACTATACACCGGTGAACTCTGCAATTCTATGTTTTTCAGTGTGTTTCCCATTATACTTAGTATCTCAATACCGACTTTGCCTGATCCAGGTTGACCGGAAAACTCGAGATTCAAAATGCCCCGGGTTGGGTTCGGATAATACCTGAAAAGGCCGCTATGAGATTCAGGCGGGATTATGCTTTCAGGCGAAAGCATCCCATCAGTTGCCTCAACAATCGGGTTTGACTTGGCGCAATATGTATTGTTGGTAACAATGCTTGCATGCAGGTATCCTCCGGCTTCAACCTTTGTGTTGTTGAAGATCAGTATCTTATTGGCAGCGACCAGTTCAGCAGAAGATCCGGCCTCCACTTCAAAATTCCTAATATAAATGTTTTCGTTTGAACCAAAACAATCCGATGTATTTCCGCTTAATTGCTGATTATTAAGATAGTGGGTGGTGTTTTTGGTAAGGTTCACAACCAGAAAATCCTGATCAGATGGGGCTGGGAATTGTCCGCTTCCGGCAAACACAAAGTCACCATCACCAAGCATGGCCATTGTTCTGGGTTCTTCGTTTTGCCCGTTCACGGCGATCAATGGTGAACCATAGGAGAGATCAAACTCACCATCCAGGTTAAATCTTACCACCGACCAAAATCCGCTGAGGAAATGTGTTCCAACATAAAGCATGTTTTCATGAAATACTGAACCAATGGGAATCACAGTGTTTGCATCCTCTTGAACAACTAAACCATTGTTACCAAATCCGGCAACCGGTTCACCTGTAATCGGATCTTTTTTCATAATCCAGATGTTTCCGGCCCCGTTGGTGCAACCTACAAGATAAAGCTTTCCATCGGGACCGGTGCTGATACTTTGTGGAAACTGAGCGCCTCCAAGGGCAGGAAGTGAGTCTACCACCAAACCATTGATACCGAAATCAGATACGAAGTTGCCGTCAGCATCAATCTTATAGATATAGTTTGAGTTGGGTGAGAAAATGATCCACTCAGTTTGAAGGGTAGCAATGTAAAAACTGCCATCCCCGTTTTCAACAGGTGGGGCAATTGCCTCAACCCATTGCCATTCACTGGTATTATGCACGAAAACTAACTTTCCATCATCGCTGAAATTTTCGTCAAGTGTGCCATTGGTATTGTAACGGGCGAGGCTGCATCGGTATGTCGTCGCCGGGCATCTGATGCCTCTGCCTCCTGCCAGGATTTTACCATCGGGTTGTAAAGCAAGGCACCTGAGATCATCAGAACTGAATCCAGCCACTTCGCCGGGCAGGGTGAAGTTGGTAAGCACAACCCCATTGTTACCAAATGTATTATCCAGATTCCCGTTGATGTCGTAACGAACCAGGATAAAACTACCCTGCCATTGGCATTGTCCGATACCGTAATTCATTCCGCTACCTCCCACAATGATTTTACTGTCAGACTGAACTAACACAGCCCTGACTTCATAAGCTTCAATTCCGGGAACAGGAGTAATAACTTTACCGTTTATACCGAACGACATATCGGGCTGGCCGTCAGGATGAAAGCGTGCCACAACAAAATTCACGATCGGAACGTCCCAGGTACTGGTATCACCCGAATGTGCGGCACCGGCAACCACAATTTTATTATCAGGTGCGATCTTAATGTCCACCGCCCAGTCATCCAGATTATCTCCGGAAAAATCTGCATGATAGAAACCAACTGTATTAAACTCCTGATTCAGCATCAAAGCTTCTCTGACAACGAAGGGTTCGCTTATGCAAATAAGCTCATTGCTTTGATTGAACATCCTGAAATCGTAAATTCCGCTGTCAAGATTTGATTGGAAAAGTAAAGTTCCATTGGTTTGTGAACCTAGGTATTGCCATGTGATGTAAGATAAATTATCCGCCTTAAAATGAAATAATCCGATCCACTCATTTCCAGTTCCGGGAGCACCGGAAAAAGAAATTTCAAAACTAATATTTTTGCCGATAACCTCAGAGGGCACTATGATGCTCTGAGCTTGCACAGTTGGAGCAGAAAAAATCAGCAATACGCCGATTAACAGATTGAATGACAAGTAATTATTTTTCATGTTAATGAATTTATTAAGTTTGTGCCATAAGAAAAAAATGGAATAGTTTCCTGGTAAAAGGTAGCGCAAATTTAACAGGTTTTCCCAATAAATTGATATTCTGCTAAAACTTTTGAACAAAACGCGTAACGTACGCTATTTCAGGATAAATAGCCACGGGTACCGCGATAGATCCGGAAACTGCTTTAAGGTCTTTCAGTCCGCTCCCTGTGAGAAGAACAACATTGGCAGAATCTGGGAGTATCTTACCTGCCTGCTGAAAGGCCAACATACCTGCAAAAGCGGCTGCCGAGGCCGGTTCAGTAAATATTCCGGTTTCTTTTGCAAGCGATTTTGAAGCTTCAATGATTTCATCGTCCGTAACACTCAACCACTCACCTTTGTATTTGAGAATAAATTGCCTGGCCATATAGAAGTTTCGGGGCACATCTACAGATATAGAATCGGCAAGAGTATGGCTAACAGTAACTTGAAACTCCTGCCTGCTGATATTGCTGATAAGGTTATTACTACCAAAGGCTTGCACTGCCACAATCACGGGCATTCTTTGTATGAACCCAAGCTGCATGAGCTCCTCAAAACCTTTGTAAACCGCCGAAATGATCACTCCATCACCCACCGGCACAAAAATGCGGTCTGGAACCTGAAAACCTGCCTGTTCAAAAATTTCATAGCTAACTGTTTTCTTTCCTTCGATGGTCAGCGGGTTGAAGGCAGTATTGCGGTTGTACCAGCCAAAATGCTCAGTGACAGCAATACTTAGGTCGAAGGCATCGTCGTAAGTTCCTTTTACAGGGATGATGGTTGCTCCATACATGACAATTTGTGTCAATTTAGCGATTGGAGCAGATTGTGGAACCATAATAATGGCTTTCTGGCCCTGGGCTGCACAGATTCCGGCCAGCGATGACCCGGCGTTTCCGGTTGAGGCTGCCACAATGGTTTCAATGCAGTTTTCCTTTGCAAAAGCTGAAACCAGGGCTGAGGCACGATCCTTAAATGAAAATGTGGGATTCTGTGAGTCGTCTTTCAGGTATAGCTTGAAAGGCAACGTATTACCTTTCAGTTTCCTGATATGATATAAAGGGGTACCTCCGATCCTGAGATTGGGAAGACTTTCTGTGCTCTCAATTGGTAGCAAATCAATGAAATGGTTATTTCGAAGGTCTTTTACACTCTTAAACCTTTTCTGAATGTGCTGATAATCATATTTGAGCTTTAGAACGCCCTTTGGCGGCTGGCCGGGTTGACTCTGAACCTGACAGGCAGGACATAAATATATTACCTGACCAGAGCAATAGCTTGACCCACAGGTAGTGCATTCATAGTGGAACTTGTTATCAGACATCCGCGATATAGTTTTTCAGCCCGGCCACTCAAAGCAGCCGGAAGTGTATATTCTATTGATATTCTTCGATCACACCGGTTTTTTTATTGAATTCTTCTATCAGCTCATCCCACTCATCGGCTTTATGGTATTGCGATGTCCAGTAATCCGGGTCGTACCATTGTGCATTGAGTTCTTCCACGCTTTTACCCTGTTGTTCAATCCAGGTAAAATATTTCAGGTTATGCATCCGCCGCTTTTCATAGTAAGTCATCTCAATCATATGATCTGTGTTAAGAGCCATAATATCAGCCTCGTAGCTTATGGCAGCATGTTTAGCTGTAAATTCTCCGTGTTTTTGTTTTTCTTCAAGCAGGCGCGACTGGTACATTTCCATGGAATCGGTGGCCACGGTAAAAACAACGTCATTTCCGTTCATTTCGTAATATTTTGCCAGTTTGATAGAACCCATGATGTTCGCGATGCTTGAAATACCGAATAAATGTAGCTTGTCTGCCAATCCGGGATCAATACCAGCTTCACGCACCAGGAATTCCTTTCCATCAGGTTCATTAAAGAGCCTCATAATCCGTATGTTGGGATTATCATCAATGCCGGCAACCATATCCATATTCCGTAAATTATGGATCCACGGCACATGTTTATCGCCTATTCCTTCAATGCGGTGTTCGCCGTATCCATTGTGCAGCAGCGTAGGACATTGCAATGCCTCGCCGGCGCATACTTTAATATGGGGGTATTTGCTTCGCAGATAATCGGCACTTCCCAATGTGCCTGCTGAGCCCTGGGTCAGAAAAATACCGCTGAAACTGTTCCCGGCTGTCTTTTGGCTGAGAAAAACCTCTTCCATGGCAGGGCCGGTTACCGCATAATGCCACAGCGAATTTCCGATCTCATCAAATTGGTTCAGGTTCACAATCTCGTCACCGCGCTGTGCTATAAGTTCCTTCACCTTGTCATAGATTTCCTTTACATTGCTTTCGGTACCTTTGGTAGCAAAAACCTCTGCACCTACCTTATGCAGCCATTCGAAACGCTCCTTCGACATACCTTCCGGCAACACGGCGATGGATTCGCAACCCAGCAGATAACTGTCGTAAGCACCTCCGCGGCAATAGTTGCCGGTACTTGGCCACAGCGCCTTCTGCCAGCTAGGATCGAAACGTCCGGTGATGAGTTTTTCCACCAGAGGTCCAAAGGTAGCCCCAACTTTATGCGCACCGGTGGGAAAATACTTTCCGATGAGAATAAAAATACGTGCTTTCACTCCTGTAAGTTGCGTTGGTAACTCGAGATAATTTACGGCTCCAAAGGCGCCTCCAAAACTTACCGGTTCGTTTTTCCAGGTAAGTCGGAACATATTCAGGGAGTTAAGATCCCAGAGACCAATGTTTTTCAGTTTTGAAACAATTCTCTCAGGAATCAGTTGAGGATTACGCATTTGCTTGTAGGTGGGAAGGATGATGTGCCTTTCCCTGCATCGCCGGATGGCGTTTTCGAGTGATGTCTGATTGCTTTTCATAGTTTATTTTTAATAGAACGCTGATAATACCTATTTCATAAAGTTCATGATAAAAAGCACTTTCATAAACCGTTTTCAGAAAATCCCAGGCAAGTGTATTATATTCTTCATCAAAAGCCTTTATGGTTATTTCTGTTAATTTTTTTATATCAATGTCATGCAACGATTGTTGGGTATTTGATTATGGCCGGAATCCCTCAATTATTCTTATTGCTATCAGAAGCAATCCTTACTATCCGTGTAACCGGTGTTTCATAAAGCTGATTGCCCCCTGCATCACTACACTCATTTCCGCAATAATGCCAGTACCGATCTGATCACCTTCAAATTCATTGATCTCGTAATGAATCACTTCCATGGTTTCCCGGTGCAGTACTATGCGATTACTCTCAAATGTATAGATCCACTGACCATTTTCTTCACATAGTGACGATATTGTACCATTCGATTTCCGGTATAAAATCCATTTTCCTTCTTTTCTTTCCGGCCAGATTCCCTCTTCCTCCTGATGAAATGCTTCTTCACTGAGAAATATATGAGGTTTATTCTTATAAGGGGCTTCTGACGAAGGACAAAAGGTATTACAATTACCGCAATTGTTACACCAGTCGGCAATGTGCAGAATCTGATATTTCTGCTTGATGCTGAAATACTTATCAAAGCTGGATTCCCAGCCATCCTTATTTTTGACCAGGTTGATCAGGGGGTACTTCACTGGTTTGATTTCGTAGCAATGAAAGGCCAGGTTGGGGCAAACCGTCATACAGGTATTGCAAACCTCATCACAAAGAAGGCAGCGTGAAGCCTCATATAAAGCTTCTTTTTCAGTAAGTGTGGATGACACGAGGTTGAAGTTTTTCCTGTTGTTGAGAGGTGTTTCCCTCGTCTGAACCGGTAACATCCGTTCAGACCTGCGTGCCATGAGGTGGTTTAGGCCTGTCGGAGGTCTTATATTTTCAGGTTTTGTTCTGAAATCAATCCCGGCCCTGTCAATTATTTCCTGTGCTGCCTTTCGTCCATCACCAATGGCATTGATGGCTGTTGATGCGCCACGCAATGCATCGCCGCCAATAAATACATTTGGAATCCGGGTTTCATACGATCCGCTTTTAGTTTGCAATAAAGCAGGGTCGCAAAAATCAATGTCAGGTTGCTGACCCACTGCAGGAATAATGGTATCGGCTTCTATTTCAAATTCCGAACCGGGTATTTCCAGCGGTTCAGGCCTCCCGCCTGCATCTGCTGGACCCAACTTCATGCTCTTGCACAACAAAGAGGTAACTTTTCCATTACGGGTATTGATCCTGACCGGGGCTGTAAGTTGTAGAATCTCCATTCCTTCGTCCAGCACAGCCTTGATTTCTCCCAGGTCAGCAGGCATCTCCCTGATGGTACGCCGGTACACGATCCTTACTTTTCCCTGATTACCTACGAGCCGGTAGGCAGTCCGGGCGACATCCATTGCGGTATTGCCACCTCCGATGATCAGCACATTGCTGCCCGGAATGACAGGATTCTCCGTTTTCAGCGAAGCAAGAAACTTCAGAGGATCAATTACACCCTGTGCATCCTGTCCCTCAATATGGATGCCGGCTGACCGTTGGGCACCGGGTGCAATAAAAATAAAATCGTTTTCCCGGCACAGTTCTTCAAACCGGATTTTATGGATAGATTGACCATAATGAACATTCACTCCCAGCGCCTCAATCTTCGATACGTCATTCTGTATTGCTTGAGTGGTGAGCCGGAAGGAAGGAATTCCTGATGACAACATGCCACCAGGTTCTGGTTTGCTTTCATACACATTTACACTGAATCCTGCTCTTGCAAGAAATCCTGCACACGATAAACCTGAAGGCCCTGCGCCGATGATTGCTGCGTTTGGTCCTGCAGGATTATCTTTTTTTGCCGGGGAAGCAGCAGTTTTATGTGCGTATTTTTCGGCAACAAATCGCTTGATTTCCCTGATGAGTACCGGATGATCGTAATTGATGCGTGTGCATTTTGTCTGGCACAGATGATCGCAAATCATCCCGGTAGTTTGCGGAAAAGGATTGGTTTGCAGGATCACAGAAGCTGCCTTGCTGAAATCACCCCTCGCGCTGTGGTAATTATAATCCGGGATGGCCTGGTGTGCAGGGCAGGTGTCTTCGCAGGGCGCATGAATACAGTCAAACCATCCCAACGGCCTGGAAGTTTTGATACTTGGATCGTGAAAACCGGTTTTCCGGTATCTCTTGTCTTCCAGTACACGTGTTGCATAGTACCGCAGGTTTTCCATAGCAGCCCGTTCCGCTTTCAAAGTCAGGTCACCCGGTCCGTCTGCATTAAACTCTTCGTTAGCAAAGACTTTTGCTTCTCCGCATGTATTCTGCAATGCCTGTACGTATTGATGCAATCTTCCATAACCCCCGGGCCGGAGCAGATCGGAGCATACTGTAACGGGGCTGAGGCCGCAGGCAACCAGGTCGGCTACGTTGAAGGCATCGGCACCGCCACAGAATGAAATTCTGAGCCTGCCCCGGAATTCCTGTTGCAATTTGTTGGCTATAGCTACCGAAACGGGATGTAAAGCCCTGCCACTCATATACATCATTTTTTCATCCGGTGGAAACACCTCTTTATGATTCATACTTTCGAGGGTATTGGTCAGCTTGATACCAAATTGCAGATGGCAGTTAACAGCAGTTTCGCTCAGACCTGAGATAATCTTTACGGCATCTTTGTACCGGAGATCGTGTTCAAAGGCTATATCCGGAACACGGGTTTCAAAACCGGAGGACCGCATGATCATGGAAAGTTCTTCTTTTCCCAGCAACGTAGGATTGAGTTTGATGTTGGTATGCAATCTCTTTTCCCTGAGCAGGTAATTCCCTATTTGTTCAATTTCGCCGGGCGGACATCCGTGCATGGTCGAAAGCGTAACATTATCTGAAAGGCAGGGACTGATAATGAGCCGCTTAATGTTGGGATAGAGGTGTTGGACAGTTATAGTCTTTTGTTGAAGCTCTGTTGTAGCGTTCTGCATCTTCGCAAGAAACCACTGCACGTTGTCCCGGAGGATGCCCTTGAGGTCGTAGCCCACACTCATATTGAAGATGAAACCAGGTTCGTCAGGCATTCCAATGTTCAACCGGTCTTTAAGTATGTGGATCAGTATCCATGCATCGAGGTACTGCTCAAAGGACTGCTGTATTTTAAGTTCCTGCGACCACTCGCAATTATACCCTTCGTCCTGCATATCAATACAGGGCTTTGAAACCTCAAGCTCGTCAAGGGTTTGAATGGTTTTCAATTCAATAAACCTTGCGCCTGTGAGCCAGGCGGCCACAATATTCTGGGAGAGTTGGGTGTGAGGGCCGGCTGCCACTCCAACAGGCGTCTCGAGTAAATGACCGTAACGCCTGGTGCGAAAAGGATC
>CAYQRU010000130.1:0-9558 GCA_964419945.1 uncultured Bacteroidales bacterium
TACAGCACCCATGATGGATAACGACATCAGTATTTCAGGAGGCTCAAAAAAAATGAATTATGCGGTAAGTGCTGCCGATCTGAGACAGGAAGGTATCATTGGCCGCGACAAGGCTGAATTCAACAGAAATACTGCCCGCATTGCCTTAGGGACCGATTTTACAGAATGGCTGGAATTTAATTCCACACTTATTTATACCCACCTCGACCGCACCTCTTTCAATGATTTCGGGCTGGGTTCGGTGCTTTTCAATGCTGTGAACATGCCTTCAACGGTTCCTGTTTATGGTGTTAGCGGAGATTTCTTTCTGGCGCCTGGCAATCTGGGCATCGAAATCATCAACCCACTGCAGCAAATTTCAAACACTTACAATGCCTACAATCTCGAAAAACTAAATGGTAATTTTGGTTTAACAGCAAAGTTTGCAAGGCATTTTACTGCTACAGCACGAATTGGGTTCAACACTACGAATACGAACTCCAAGTCGTTTTCAAAAATAGTTGATTATGGTGGGAAAGTGTTTGATATATCGAGGAGCAGTGTGAATCAAAGCAAAGATAATTTCAACGATTACACTTTTGACCTTTTTGCTACCTATGATAATACGTTTGGCGATCACACAGTAACAGGAACCATTGGTACGACTGCTTATAAAACCTGGGGGAACAACCTGAATGCTACCGGTTTTGACATCCCCAACAACTCCTGGGAATTTGCCGACATCAGCCTGGCCAGTGGTTTGAATACTTCAAAAGCAACAGGATCATGGGTGTACGATCAGCGCAGGATGTCATATTTTACGCGGCTGCAATATAGCTACCAGGGTAAATACCTGGCTTCAGCCATGCTGAGGCGCGATGCCTCCACCAAGTTTGGACCCGACAACACCGTTGCATATTTCCCGTCTGCAACCCTCGGTTGGGTGATCTCAGAGGAGAGCTTTATGTCGGATTTCAAAAAACTCGATATCCTTAAGTTTAGAATCAGCTATGGTTTGCTGGGATCAGACAAAATTGGTGATTACCAGTACATTTCGCAGCTTACTGGCGAAGGAACCTATATTTTTAACGGTCAACTTATCAATGGAAGAGCCGTTGGGGCATTGCCCAATCCGAGCATCAAATGGGAACAATCTGAACAGTTCGATGCCGGTTTTGATTTGAGTTTCTATGACGAGCGCCTAACCTTTACCGCTGATTATTTTATTAAGAACACCAATAATCTGCTGATCGGAAACATACCGGTTTCAGGAATTTTGGGCGTTGCAGCACCCGGAGCCAGCGGCCCAACTGTAAATGCCGGAACAGTGCGCAACAGCGGCTTTGAATTCTCAACAGGCTACCGGGGAATGATTGGAAAAGATTTCAGCTACAGTTTCAACTACAATGTAACAGCATTGAAAAATGAAGTAATAGAAGTAGACAACGGAACAGGGTTCGTGGAAGGTGGAAGCTTTGGAGTTGGACAACCCAGCCCTGCGCGCATGCAGGTTGGATTCCCAATCGGATATTTTTATGGTTATCAAACAGATGGTATTTTTCAAACACAAGCCGAAGTTGATGCTCACCCTTCACAAATGGCCCTTGGCGCTGGTGCACAGCCCGGAGATCTCAGATTTAAAGATACCAACGGCGACGGTGTTATTGATTCAAGAGACCGCACCAACATTGGCGATCCCATCCCCGATTTCATTATGGGATTGAACTTTTCGCTCCGCTACCGCAATTTTGATTTTCTGGCATACGCTTTCGCAAGCATTGGCAATGACATTGTCAGAAATTACGAACGGTCGCAACCCAATGTGAACAGGTTAAGCTATATCATGGAGAGATGGACTGGTCCGGGAACCAGCAATGATGTTCCACGCCTGACTACAGCAGCAACGGCAAACACGATATTTTCTGACTATTTTGTTGAAGACGGTTCCTACCTGAGGCTCCAGAGAATCCAACTGGGATACAGGCTTCCGGAATCCATCACACAAAAAGTCAGGATCAAAGAAGTACGGGTATTTGGAGCTATCAACAATTTGGTAACACTGACAAAATACAGGGGTTATGATCCGGCTGCATCAAGCGGCGCTCCTATCGGCTCAGGCTTCGATTCCGGGTTTTATCCGGCAGCAAGAACTTTCACTTTTGGTTTAAACCTTAACATTTAAAATTACAGCAATGAAGAATTGTATTTTCAATAAGACTTTACTTACAGGACTGTTGACGCTGTCGCTCTTCATCTACTCCTGTAATGATGATTTTGTAGAAATTTCTCCAAAGTATTCCATTGACTCAGAGAATTATTTCAATTCACCTGACGATTACTACATGGCTCTTGTTGCAGCATATGATATGTTGCAGTCCACTTATGCCAATGTTATCCTTGGTGAGATCGCATCGAACAATACCCTTTGCGGAGGTGAAAGCCCAACCGATGTAATAGGCTGGCAGCAGGTGGACAAGATGATCCACACTCCTAACAACAGCAACCTCCGTGATATCTGGAACTGGATGTTTGCCGGAGTTCAACGCACCAATTATTTTATGGAGTTCAAAGATAAAATTGAGTTCGATGGTAAGGACCAGATGATTGGCGAAATCAGGTTTTTAAGAGCCTATTACAATTTTGAACTGGTAAAATGGTTTGGCCCCATACCATTAAAAATGAATGAACGCTTTAAACTGGGCGATGAAACGAAAATACCCCGCTCTCCCGTTTCTGAAGTATATGCTGAGATTGAAGCCGACTTAATTTATGCTGCCGGCGTTTTGCCCGCAAATCCTGTGATGACAGGCCGCGCCACAAAGGGAGCCGCACAAGCTTTACTAGGGAAAGCGTATTTGTATCAGGAAAAGTTTACACAGGCAGCAACAGTGCTTGAAGAAGTTATTAATTCCGGAACCTACACACTCGTTAATGACTTTGAAGATATTTTTGAGGCTCCCGGAGAAAACGGACCAGAATCAGTTTTCGAGGTTCAATACACCGACAGGGAAGGAGCCGGATTTGGCTGTCTGCAATGTAGTGAAGGAAATGTTGCCG
The DNA here is from genome assembly GCA_964419945.1 of uncultured Bacteroidales bacterium. GTDB lineage: Bacteria > Bacteroidota > Bacteroidia > Bacteroidales > JAAYJT01 > JAAYJT01. The sequence continues at coordinate 3,037 of CAYQRU010000130.1, forward strand.
TAGGTTTCAGTGGAGTCAGAGGCTATATAGGACCAGTCTTTTCGCCCGGATTCAGTTTTAATGTGCCCGTGCAGGAAGCTGTGGATGCATTTGAACCGGGAGACAACCGCAAGAATGTAACCATACTCGATATTGTAGCCTGGGCTGCTGCCAATGAAGCAGAATATACAACCGGCAACGACCATACCGGATATTTTAACCGGAAATATTTACCCCGAAAAAGAGATGCCGGAGCGCAGAGCGATTTGAATCTCACCAATCCAAATAACTACAGGGCAATTCGTTATGCCGATGTGCTGCTGATGGCTGCCGAAGCAAACAATCGCGGAGGAATCAGTGATACCAAAGCGCAGGATTACATTAGCCAGGTCAGGCGCAGGGCTTTTGGAGATGCGAACCATGATATTACCTTAACAGGTGCTGCCTTGACCGATGCCATCTACCACGAGCGAAGGGTTGAATTGATGGGCGAAGGCCACCACTTCTTCGATCTGGTAAGAACCGGAAGAGCTGCCACCCATATCCAGGGCTTTGTGGCAGGTAAAAACGAAGTATTCCCGGTTCCTGCTGAAGAGATCAACTTCTCTAATGGTAACTGGATTAACAATCCCAATTATAATTAACCCAAATAATATGACAATGAATATGTTAAGAAATATTTTCATCGTGATGGTTGTCATGCTGTTCGCAGTTTCATGCGAAAAGGAGATTGACAATCTTAAAAAGCTCGATAATGTTACCGCTCCGGCAAATGTAAAAGTAACCTTCGATGTAACCCAGGACAACAGTGGGCTGGTTACAATTTACCCCAGTGCTGATGGCATAACGAGGTTTCTGATTACTTTCGGAGATAATCCGGCTGAAACACCACAAGCCTTCAAGCCGGGTGAAATAATCACACATGTATATAGCGAAGGTCAGTACAATGTGGGTGTTATCGCTGAAGGCATCACCGGTTTGCGAACCGCCATCCAGCAAAGCCTCACGGTCTCATTCCGCGCACCTGAAAACCTCGTCGTTTCAATTACCCCGGATGTTGTCAATCCTAAAAAGGTGAGCATTTCGGCAACGGCAAATTTTGCTACTGTAATGGATATTTATTTTGGAGAAGTTGAAAATGAAGAACCCGTTCAGGCATTACCGGGCGAAACAGTAACACACATTTACGAAGATCCGGGTGATTATCTCATCAAAGTAATAGCAAGGAGTGCCGGTCAGGCAACAACAGAATTCACTCAAACCATCACCATACAGGCTGCGACGGAACCGGTTTTGTTACCCATCAGCTTCGAGTCGTTTACTGTTAATTATGCTTTTATCAATTTTGGAAATGCCACTTCGATCGTCGTTGACAATCCCGATAAAACGGGTTTGAACACAAGTGATAAAGTAGCACAGTTTACCAAGGCCAATGGAGCAGAAACCTGGGCTGGCAGCCTGTTAACACTTGGTGCCCCGATCAATTTCTCGACTAATAAAGTTTTCAAGGTTAAAACCTGGTCGCCAAAAGTTGGAGCTGTTGTAAAAATTAAAGTGGAGAACATCGAAAGTGGAGAAATTGCACACGAAGTGGATGCTTCAACAACCGTTGCCAATGCATGGGAAGAATTGTCATGGGATTTCTCGGCTATCAACACCGGCAATGAATATCAGAAACTTGTGTTCTTTTTCGATTTTGGCAACACCGGCGATGGTTCAGTATATTATTTTGATGATGTGAAGCTTATCAGTGCGTTGCCCGCAACCGGACTGGCCGGAACCTGGAAAATGGCTCCCGAAGCCGGTTCGTTGGGAGTTGGGCCTTCAAAGGGCGATATGTCGTGGTGGGCAATTGATGATGCAGGAGTGGTACAAAGAAGTTGCTTCTTTGATGACACCTATGTTTTTGGTATCAATGGCTCATTCAGCAATGTGTTGGGAACCGATACCTGGGTCGAAGAATGGCAGGGCAACAATCCAGCCTCGTGTGCAGCACCGGTTGCACCTCATAATGGTTCAGCAGCAGCTACTTACACCTACGATAAAAATGCAGGTACTGTAACAGTTAGCGGAACAGGAGCTTATCTGGGAATTCCCAAAGTGTTTAACGGTGGGGAGCTTTCAAACCCTGCCAATGCCCCTGCATCAATTACCTACGAAATAGAGTTGCTCGAAAACGAGACTGTAATGATACTCGATATCAGCATAGGCGGCGGCTGGTGGCGGTTTAAGCTGGTGAAGGAAAGCGGCGGTATTGTTTCTCCACTGGTGGGATCCTGGCAGGTTGCCCCGGAAGCCGGATCGCTTGGAGTGGGACCCGGTCAGGGAGATATGTCGTGGTGGGCCATTGATAACGCAGGTGTTGTACAAAGAGCTTGTTTCTTTGATGATGCCTATGTTTTTGGAGCTGATGGTTCGTTCAGCAATGAATTGGGAGCAGAAACCTGGATTGAAGACTGGCAGGGTGGAAGCAACGCCTGTGGAAGTCCTGTTGCACCTCATAACGGAGCAGCAGCAACTTATATTTTTGATGAAAATGCAGGTACTGTAACCTTGAACGGCGTGGGAGCCTATTTAGGCATTCCGAAAGCATTTAACGGCGGAGAACTCAATAATCCGGCCAATGCACCGGCATCCATCACTTATATCGTTGCACTCTCTGAAAACAACACGGTGATGACAGTAGATATAAGCATTGGCGGTGGCTGGTGGAGATTTAAGCTTGTGAAAAATTAAAAACAATTAACAATGAAAACAATAAATCAATATTTCATTTCAACACTCGTCGCACTGATTGTATTATTTGGCAGCTGCCAGAAAGACAATTACGATCTTGGCGAACTCATCGCACCCACTGATGTAACCCTCACTTACCAGATTGTTGGTGCGGACGAACAAAATCCTGCCGGAGATGGCAGCGGCCTTGTTAACTTTACCGCGACAGCAAATCACGCCATTACTTACAATTTCGATTTCGGTGATGGTAAAGACAATGAAATTACCCCAGCTGGAAAGATTACCCACATGTTCAGCAAAACAGGCATACACCTGTACAATGTTACAGTATATGCAATCGGAACCGGAGGAATCTCTTCCAATACAACCATTCAGATAGAAGTCAACAGCACTTTTGCCGACGATGAGGCTGAACTGTTTCTTTCAGGTGGCAGCACAAAAAAATGGTATTGGGCAGCAGATCAGCCCGGCCATTTGGGATTAGGGCCCAACGATCAGGCTTATGCCAACGGCGAACATACTTATGCAGCCTGGTATGTTGCGACGCCCTGGGAAAAATCAGCTACTTCACTTTATGAGTGTGAGTTTGTGTTCTCCATAGAAAGCGGACAATTAACTTTTGAGCACATCAACCCCACAGGCGAAGCATTTATTCAGGGAATATATGCAGGCGAACTGGGTTTAGGCGCTGAAGGCAGTTATCCGTTTGATATTGGTGGAGTCAAAAATGTATCGTTCAGCCCTTCTGCATCCATTGCTACTATTGACGGGGGCTACAGGGGAACAACCATGAGTTTTTCAGGCGGTGGCTTTATGGGATTTTATGCCGGATCAAGCACATACGAAATCATGGAAGTGACCGAAAACCTTCTTAAAGTAAGAAATGTGCAGGCCAATCAGCCATTGTTTGCCTGGTATCATGTTTTTACCAATGTAAAACCCACCCAGAAATAAACTTATAATTACCCAGATGACTATTGGCTCACATAAAAACATCAGGCAATACAGCCAGCCAGGAGTGATAATTAAAATGATGATTGCATTTTTTGGATTGATTTTTCTGACTAACCTGTTTTCCTGCAATAAAAATGATCAGGATGAAGGTTTTGAGGCTGATTTTAACTACACTTTTGTGGACGAAAATCACGTAGCGTTTACCAACGAATCGAGCGGGGAGTATTATTCGCTGATATGGAATTTTGGGAACAACACCTCGGATACGACAACAGATAAAAAGAAATCCTATGTGATTTATTATCCCCAGGCTGGCTCCTATGATGTTACTCTGAAACTGACGAACTTTACCGGAGTAAGCAAATCGTTGACCAGGGAAGTTAGCATAAACAGTACCGACCTGGTGCTTTCGTTTACAGCCATTATTATTGGTTCAAAGCCAAACTTTGTAATGTTGAAAAACACCACACAGGGTGATTATGACTCTTTTCAATGGGTTTACCGCGATAAAATTGTAAGCAGCATTATGGAGCATGAGGCTTATTTCCCGTTTTCCGGAAGTTATACGGTTGATTTGATCGTAAGTAAAAACAACGAAAAATTCTCTTTGCAGAAAATAGTCACCATTGCCCAGGATGATCCAAACTACTACCAGCAACTGCAGTTGGTTTGGTCTGACGAATTTGAAGGCTCGGCAGTGAATACCTCAATCTGGAACTACGACACCGGAGCCGGCGGCTGGGGGAATCAGGAACTTCAGAATTATACCAGTGGCAGCAATGCCGAAATTGTTGATGGGAAGCTCATTATTACTGCTCGCAAGGTTAACGACAATATGGAGCCGGGTTCATACACCTCAACACGCATCAATACCCGGGGTAAAAAAGAGTTTCAGTACGGCAGGATGGAGATCAGCGCCAAATTGCCTTCCGGAACAGGAATCTGGCCTGCATTGTGGATGCTCGGCAGCAATTTTACTGCTGCCGGTTGGCCGGCCTGCGGTGAAATGGACATCATGGAATATGTAGGATATCAGCCAAATACGGTACACTCCGCGGTTCATACTCCATCGGGTTATGGTGCCAACAGCAGCGGAAGCAGTATGGCTTTGGAAACCTGCGAAGAGGAGTTTCATATTTATGGCCTCATCTGGACTGAAAAGAAACTCACATTTTATGTGGATTCCCCCATTAATGTGGTTCATACCTATGCCCCTCCTGTTAAAAACCAGCAAAACTGGCCTTTCGATCAACCTGCATTTTTCATAATAAATGTAGCCGTTGGTGGAACCTGGGGCGGCGCTCAGGGAATTAACAATTCAATCTTCCCTCAGACTATGGAAGTTGACTGGGTGCGGGTTTACCAGGAAGTAACGAATTAAAAATACGAAGAACCTGTTTTGACGCCAAAACTAAGCTTGTATAGATAACGAACTCAGAAATCTCTGCATAATGAAGCTGTCGGATTCTCATAATTGACTAAACATTACACTGACAAAATAGAATTGAGCAAACTTTTCACGGCAGCTTCATTGTTCTTTGAATACACTAAACCTGTTCATTATCCTGATGTATCATGGTTCATAAACATTTTTGTGAACAGCATAAAGTTGTCGGATTCAACAATTTTTTATTTACATCATTTTCAACTATCAGATGACCAGCCAACAAATTTATACCGTCAAAACTTCATTGATCATTGCGCTTGGCGGCTTTCTGATGGGTTTTGATGCATCCGTAATATCGGGTGTTATCAGATTTATTGAGCCTGAATTTAACCTCAGCAAACTTCAACTTGGTTGGGCTGTCAGTTCACTTACCCTGACTGCCACTCTCGGGATGATGATATCCGGCCCGTTAAGCAATGCCTATGGCCGAAGATACATGCTCAGATGGGCAGCAGTATTTTATGCCGTGTCGGCAATTGCTTCTGCCCTGGCCCCTGATTTTGTCACACTCGTAATTGCCCGCATGATCGGAGGATTCGGAGTAGGTGCTTCGCTCATTATTGCGCCTATGTATATTGCCGAGATTGCACCTCCAAAACTTCGCGGACGCCTTGTATCAATTAATCAGTTGAACATTGTGCTTGGCATTTCGGTGGCTTTTTTTACCAATTACCTGATTCTGCGACTTAGTCAAAGCGACCTTGGTTGGATTACCTCTTTAGGCGTTGACTGTTACCAGTGGCGCTGGATGCTTGGGCTTGAAACCCTGCCTGCATTGCTTTATTTCGGATTTCTGTTTATCGTGCCCCGCAGCCCGCGCTGGTTGCTGATGAAAGGCATGGATAAAGAAGCATGGGATGTGTTGAAAAAAGTGAACACTGAAGATCAGGCCATCAAAGATCTTGAAGCTGTAAGAGCAAGTTTTGTCTCAGCCATCCCTCAAAAGAAGATACCGCTTTCAGAACTCTTTATGCCAGCCCTCCGAATCGTCTTGCTTATCGGTATCGTCATAGCGATCCTGCAGCAGATAACAGGAATCAATTCAGTGTTTTTTTATGCACCCATGATCTTTGAACAATCCGGAATTGGTGCAGATGCTGCTTTTTCACAGGCAATACTGGTTGGACTTACCAACCTTGTTTTCACCATCCTTGCCATTGTGTTCATTGACCGGTTCGGACGAAAAATATTGCTGCTTGTGGGTTTGACAGGCATTGCCATCAGCATGCTTTTACTGGCATGGGGCTTCCATCAGGCTACCTACAGACTCACTGACGAAGCTATTGAAAAACTTCCGTTGCACATTGACCGTGATAAAGTAAACGCACTGACAGGGAAAACCTTTAACAGTGATATTGCCTTTAAAAAGGCAATTGAGCAGGCTTTTGGTTTACAAGATGTAAAAA
>CAYQRU010000131.1:0-9247 GCA_964419945.1 uncultured Bacteroidales bacterium
GAGACCTCGAAACGGGTTTAAACCATACAAACAGAAATTCCAATCTTTAGAAAATGAGGGCTTTAACAAAGCCCTTTTGTTTTTATACGGGCAAAATTCTAAAAATTTCCTTCAACAAGGTTGAATAATTTTGACTTCACCAATTGAAGTACCGGATATCTACACCGGATAATAATCTTCCCCAAATTATTTACATTACCAGTGCCTGTAAAGGAACAAGGCTTCTGAAAGAAAAGCCTTCGTATAGAGAGAACAAAATTCTGCGTATAAACCGGTAATTGAAGCCAATGGTTCAGTGCATATCACAAGAGGCTCTGTCAGGACTCTTATTTGACATTAGCATGGCGGCCACCTGAGAATAGCGTTATACCTGGAAAAAATGATAAAGAGCTGATGATTCATTGATCCAAATGGTGTCAATTCTCATGCATGACCTCTGTCTGGCTACCGGTAATCTTCATCAATAGTTTCAAAAACAAAAAGTTCCTTTTGAGATCGCAAACCCAGGTTTGGGAAATTGATCGTAACTTTCGTGCCGGAAGGTGTATTGTCAGGATTAAACAGATCTGTGATGATGATTTTCATATCTACTCCCAGATAGCTGTTCAATAATTCGAGTCGCGCTTTGATTATTGAAATTCCTCTTGATTCTTTCTCCGCAATACCGTATTTCATTTCCATTGATCTTTTTCTGCCGATTCCATTATCTGTAACAGTACAAATCATTTCTCTGTCGTATTTCTTAAAATCCACATTGATCACTCCCGGTTTTTCAAGAGTCATAATCCCATGCCAGATCGCATTTTCGACCAATGGCTGTATAAGAAACGGCGGGATGTAATAAGACTCTGGCTGAATAGCTTTTTCGATGTTGATGCTGAAAGCAAATTTATGAGTAAACCTCATAGATTCCAGTTCCATGTAAAGGCTCAGAGCCTCTATTTCATCACTCAGCGAAATGGTTTGTTTGTATGACTGGTTCAGGATGATTCTGAATAATTTCGCAAATTTTGAAAGGTATTGAGCCGAAGCGAGGTTATCCTTTTTGAGAATAAATAACTGTATGCTATTCAGCGAATTAAATACAAAGTGAGGATTCATCAGGCGGGTTAATGCCTGTTGCCTGTATAAATAAATGTTGTTCTTCAGGTAGTGTTCCTTTTTTAAGCGTTGCACCCTGAAATAAAAATAACCTGTTAAAATTGATGCCACAAAAACGATAAAAAAAACAATAAACCAGATATTCATCCAGAAAGGATTTTGGATGGTAAAACTAATAAAGGCTGGTTCCAGGCTCATCATGCTATCTGAATTAATCGCCATTACCTCAAAACGATACTTGCCAGGAGGTAGAAATGCATACTCTACCTGCAGGTTATCAGTGGTAATCCAATGATCATTCAGACCAAGAAGTCTGTATTTATATTTTAATCTTGCAGCATCCCGGAATGAAATGCCTGCAAAGGAAATCGTGATAAAATTCTGATCATAATTCAGTTCATAATGATCTTTTACTATGGTATCCTGACTCATGATATTGACTTTCTCAATATACACCGGCGGAGGGTACATACGCGGGGAATAAAGTTTCCTGTCAAAAACCGTCAGTCCTTCATTTGTTGCTATATATATACAAACGCCATCGCTTTTGATCCGGTTAATTTCATTGGAAACAAGACCATGTTCTTTTCTAAATACGGTAATTCCGGAAGTGATGTTACTTAATTCGCTGACAAACATCATATTCAGTCCAAAGTTGGTTGCTGCCCATAAAGTATCACCGGTTTGCAAAAGAGAGGTAACTGAATTTGATGATAACCCATTGTCTCTGGTAATCTGAATGACTGAATCCTGCTGCATGATCAGGATACCCTGCCCTTTCGTTCCGAGCACATGGCTTTGACCATCTTTAAGTTTAAGAATATCTGTAATGCGGTTTTTTAGTAAGTCATTTACGGTACCCAAATGGTTTAGTGATGATCCCGTGAATCTCCATAATCCGTTAAAGGTTCCAATCAGAAATGAACTGTCGCTTTCCTGAGCAATGCATTCAACCCGCATCTGAATTTTATCATCGGCATATGAATCGTAAACGATATATCCATCGAGAAACCTCGACAAACTTTGAATCTGGCCTATTAATACATCTTTTCCCCCAAGTGGGTAAATGTCTTTAATACTGAATGCACGACCCATTGGCACAGTAACATTTTCCAATGATTTGTATTTTTTATAGAATGGTTTGATTGTATTATTTGCATATGACAGTAGAAATGTCTCACTGCCAATCCATAATACTCTGTTTTCAAATGCTTTGAGCACTCTTATTGTTTTGTTCTCTGCGCCAAGCTTCTCCACTGTTCTGATGATCCCATTTTCAAGTACATCAAGGGAATTGCTGTTGGATCCTAAAAATACTTTACCCTGAAATAATTCTAACGCATAAATATTGCTTCCTGAAAGTCCATCTCCGGTTCCGTAAGAAACAAATGCCTTTGAAGGCAGATAAAACAATCCTGCATCAAGAGTTGAAAACCACAGTCCACCTTCATTATCTGTAAAAACTGATGATACTGATTTGCCATCGAGATAAATTTCAAGAGGGCCTTTCATCAGGTGATCCAAAGAATATTTTTCGATTCCCCTCAGATGTTTGCCCACCCATAAAAATCCCTCTGCGTCGAAACTTATCCAAATCACCCTGTCTTTCACATCAAATGTGTGTATGCTTCCATCTGTTTTAATGTGACTTATATAATGATTGTGGGAAATTATCAAATCATTCGAAGATGTTTTTAACGCCATGATAAATCGGTCAGAAACTTTCTGGTATAATTCATTAATCGTGACTGGAAAGATGCCGTTATGTGTTTTGAAAAGAATGGTATTGTTATTTTTTCTGGGATCATGATCAGTCACAAACAATCTGCCGTCTATTTCTGATATAATAATGCTGTATTGTGTGCCATCATGGCTTTCATTTATGATTTCAGTTTTTCCATTTCTATCTATTTTATAAAGATTTTCATTGCGAAGAAGGCTGAAAATTACATTACCATCTAAATCTGCCATAAAAGATGTTTTGGCCGGAACCAGCCCCTGACCTGCGATAGTTTTCAGGATGTGGTTGTATTTGTAGTGGCAGATGGTATCAAAGGAGAAATACGACAATTGAAATGGGTAACTCAGGAACCAGACTTTGCCTGTTTCGTCTTCAAAAATCTCAAATACTGTATTCTCTGGCAATCCACTTTGAACGTCAAAGTTCCGGAAAGTACTTCCATCGAACCGGCTGACTCCCATGCTCGTTGAGATCCATAAATAACCTTTTTTATCCTGAATGACATGATAGGTTTCTGAGCCTGGCAAGCCATCGTCAACCGTGTAATTTCTCAATGCCGGCTTTTGTGTCCAGGCTTTTGTGAAAAACAGAAGTAACATCAGAACAGGCAAAATCCTGCAAATTGGGTGCATGTCGTCAATCTAACTAATGGCGAACACAAAAGTAACACAAACTGGAATCCGGAATTGAAAATATTGGTGGTGTATGATTTATTCTTTCAGGCACCTCACGCTTTGACCGTTATTTTTATTGATGCTTCCACGACCGATATTGGTGGCATTATGAAACATGTTGCGAAGATATGCAAAACTTCCCTGTTGTTCGGATGCTGTCCATAACCAGCAGTATGTTCCCATTGAACTGAAAGTGCCGTTATAAACACGGCTTCCACCACCGCGCGCACTGAAACCTGATTCATTGGTTGCACCAGTATTGGGTTGGTTCCAGTACAGGTAACCTGTTTCTTTCATTTTACCACCAGAAACAACGGTTCCACCAAGGTACGTAGTAAGTGTTGTGTAATCGGCATCGGTAGCTACACGCCAGCCATCAGGACAAAGATTTTTACCACCATTGGTTGCTGAGCTGGTGGCATACCAGTTATACAAAGCTCCGTAACTATCTTTAAATGAAATGCTGTTGTTGTACCAGCAATAAGCACCACTTGTCAGGTTTACCCAGGCTGCATTGTTGGTTTCGTTAGGGATATTGCTGCCATCCCGGTATTTGGTTGTTTTTAGGTTATCCTTCATCCAGCATTGGTTTCCGATGAGGACGGTATTGTATTCATTTCCATCACTGTCAGCAACAGTTGATGTCCCACATGTGAATGAGCCGCCACCAGTGATGATGTTTACTGTAGCTATCAGGTCGCTCAGATTGATTACACCATCGCTGTTAACATCGGCGTTGTTAAAACAGAAAGGTTCAGGGTTTAAACCAAGTATAAAATTTACTATTGTAATGGCATCCAGAAGATTAACTGTGCCATCGCAATTGGCATCACCGGCAAGTCTGATTTTAGTAATGTTCCCGGTGAGAGGATCATATGGTTTCGTGGCGAAAGTCAATGTCGCTGTCATCATGCTCAATCCAAGAAAGGAGCAGATAATGACAGATGTTTTTCTGATTTTTTCTATGGTTTTCATTTTGTGGTATGATAATTTGATTAAACATTTCAGAAAGATTATGTCGCTATTCAGATCAGATAATATTGAAAACACCCTTACTGTATGATCAGTTTGCTGATTGCAGTTTCATTTCCGTAAATGATCCTGATCAGGTAAAGTCCTGCTTCATACTCAGAAAGACAAAAGTAATGAAATTTTTGAGCAGATAGTTCTTTTCTCAACAACTGTTTGCCCCCGATCGAAAAAATTTCGAATACCATATCCGAAAGTTTGTTTTCGCCTGTGATCTCAACCACTAATTTACCTGAACACGGATTCGGATAGATACAGTATGATGTATTATCATATTTTTTATTGTCGTGAAGTAATTTGTCAGGATTTTCATTCTCAGAATGGTTAAATATATTAGCCTGGTTCAGACAAAAAGTGCTATCCTGCGAGATACGGGCAACAAGATGGGCGCCTTCATCCACAATGGTTCCGGATTTTAAAAGAATATTTTGCCCTGCCACCAGCATTGTGATTGCATTTTCTGAAACAAGAAAAATTTCTCCGTCGCCTGCTGTAATGATAGTAAAAGCGGCAGCAAAACAAGTATCAGAATTGGAAGGTAACACCATGTTCGATAACAGGAGTTCAGAGGCCAGAGGTGTTGTAAATTCTTCCTCTTGTCCGTAAGACGCAGAGATATAATTATTTGCATATGCGCGTACATAATAGGTAGTCTGGTAACTTAATCCGGTAAGTTGACTGGTATAATTACCGGCACCAGAGCCATCCACAGTTAACCCTTCATAATTGCTGAACGTTGGATCATGAAAGCGGCTCCACAGTATACCCCGGGCTGTAATTTCAGCGCCTCCATCGCTGAGGACTGATCCTCCTGAACGAGCCGAAGATGATGTTATTTCCGTAACAGGCGCAGTTACAACAACCGGGGCTGTCGCAAAAGATGCATGAATGCTGTGATTGTTGCTTACATCTGTAAATTCGTATTGCTGAACAGCTCCTTTATTTACCCCGTCAACCAGTACATCCATGATGCTGTAGCCTGCTTCAGGGACAATCGAAAAAAGTTGACTCCCCCCTAAATTGACAGGTATGTCGCCTGCAGGTTCAATGGTACCACCAATCCCGGCTGATGCAAAAATATTCAATATTATTTCAGGACAGAAAGCCACGTTATTCCCGGAAAGATACCTTGCTTTGGCAGGGATTGTATAAGCATTGATAGCACTGGGCGGACCAATTGGGGGAAAAGGTTCAGAAAAATTCCAAAACGACGGGTTTTGCTCATAAAAATAACTTGTGTCTGTCAGAGTTCCGGTCCCGGCGGGCTGAATCGTGCCTCTTATATTGTTCCCGTATTGGAAATGATTGACCCCGTATAGCAGATATAATCCCATAAAAAAACCGTTATTTGTAACTTCATTTCCAACAAAATTCACACTGTCAGTAGGTGGATTGTTGTTCATAAAAATCCCGTAAAGTTCAGCCCGGTTTCTGAAGAATGTATTGTGGTGCCCGTTCTTTCCGTGCGAATCATCAATTACAATTTGCTGCACGATATTGCCTTCAAACAGGTTCAGATACGGATAGTTACCATGCAACACGATATCGCCTGCTGAGTTGGATGGGAGTGCCACATCGGTCCAATAGGGCGATAGAGAATAATTACAGGCAAACACATTTCCGTTTGATCCTGCCTGAAGCAACATCGAATGACGCAATTGCCTGAAAATATTGTTTTCAATCAGGCACGAACCGCTGGTAGCCTGAATGCACACTCCATAGGCTTTACCTCCGCTTCCATAGCTGTGCCCATGATGGAAATAGGAATTCCTGACGGTGATATTCGTTGATTTCGAAATATCAATATGAGAAAAATTACAAAGATTGCTTTCCACTCCTTCCACCAGGCAATTATAAGCAAATGTAAATGCGATGTTTGAAGTCTGGCTTGTAGTGGCGACCAGTCTTTCAAGCTTCATACACCCAATACTGACTGCTGTACGGGGAAATATTTTACGGATTCTGGGGTGAAGACTCTCTGTATAGTTCATACGCAGAGGTTCTCTTAAATAAATCTGCAGCCCGTCAACCGAGTCAATTACAAGAATTTGTCCCAATGTATTCATAGCCCAGCCGGAAGTCATGTGCAAATGCCCGTCCTGAATTATTTCTACACAGTCACCTGGGAAAAAACTACCCGGATTGGCTAAAGTAAGCTGCAGGCTGTTTTTGAAAAATCCTGCACTGACATCAATGAAATCTGTAGTTGCAGAACCACCGACACTGATGATATGTTTGTTTTCTCCCACAGTGCTGCTTATTGTTGTCAATGCTGCACCGCTTCCCATGAGCGAAACACTGTCAGGCAGATTCAGGGTGCTACTCAAAAGGTAATTACCCGGAGGCAAGAATACAATGCCACGTATTCCATTTAATGCGTTTATAGCCAATAGCATAGATGCATAGTCATTGGTATTGCCATTACCAAGAGCCCCGTAATTTTTCACATTAACCAGTGGAACAGGTACTGAAAAATCAAAATCAGTGCCGGCATTATCCCAGTATACCCTTCTGTTTTCCGGGATTATCTGGCTTCCAGCAGAAACCGCTAATAAAAATGATATCACAATGATGACCAAATGTCTCATTTGAGCCAGAAAGAATAAAAAGGCTGGCTGCATGATCTGACGATAATGTAAATAATGTGCACTTTTCATCAGTCCCGGAGTTACTTCCCAAAACCACCGGGGATTATCGGATCGGTTTGTATATATTTAAAACCCGAAGGTTCCTATAGTTTTAATGCCGCACAATACGCACTGTTTCCACATGGTTTCCATGATAAACTCTGACCAGGTATACTCCCTGAGGGAGGGGACTCATATCTATCTGCCAGGATTTCTGGCCGGACAATTCACTGATCAACAGACGCTCGCCCATCATTCCATACAGTTCAAAAATATAGATTCCTGTGGGTTCAGAAAGCTCAACATTAAGTATTCCGGCGGTTGGATTGGGCCAGGTATTGATAAATGAATTGTTATTCCTGGGATTCGTAAAAGACTTTTCGGCAGTTTCCTCTGCAGTTTCAGATGCCAGCATGGTGCTGAGGGTATCGCAGAATAATCCGTATTGGGTAACCATGGCATGAAGGTGACCTCCGCTGTACACCCTTGTTCCGGTAAGTATACTTACTTTATATCCGGCAATGGCTTTGAAATTGCCACCGTTTTGCACGATAAAAGTAGTTCCGCTGCCTCCAAGAGTAATGGTTTCGGTAGCTTCATGGCAGGCTCCCGGACCGGGAGTAATGGTAACATTCTGGAAAGAAAGAGATGTCGGGGCAAGGAAGTTCCAGCCAATATTATTGCCAAGATCAGTTGAACTGTAGAGGTTATAAGTAGCTCCACCGGTACCGTTCATGTCTTTAAGTTGAATGTAATTTCCCAGCACTGTTCCGGTAGGTTTGGAAATTGTTGCCTGCGCACCTGAAACAGACGATTGTATGTTTATTGGATTTGCTGCTGTGCCCCAGATCAGAAATCTGCCGGAAATGGTTTGGGTGCTGCCCGACTCAAAAATATAAGTATTTCCGGAATTAAATGTAAGCCGGCTGAATGTATTGTTTGCCTTGATATTTGCATTGCCCTGCATGGTCACCGAGCCATAATTACTGTTTTGGTTCAGTTCTGCTGTGCCATTAAAAAGTACCGAAGCATAAGTGCCGCCTCCTGTAATTCTCCCTGAAGGATAAAAAGTAACTGCATTGAAAACATCATCACTGTTGAGGGTTGAAGTACCTCCGGGATTCTGAAAGACCAAATTGTTAAAAGTAAGCGACGGAGTACCTGTGCTTTGAAATCCTCCACCCGCACTTGTCAGGTTAATGGTGCTGGTTCCGGCATTGAGGGTTATGTTCGCTCCTGTAACCAGCCAGGCATCAATACTATTGTAGTTCAGATTTAAGACTGTTGCACCGAGGTTTAATGTTCTTTCATTGTTGTTGCTTGAAAAAAACCTCCGGATAGAAACCGTTTGATCATTGGTGTTCAGAGTGCCCCTTTCCAGGTATAAATCGTTACTGGATATCGAAAAGGCATCCAGCAGATTCCAAATTCCATCAGAAGCATTAAAATACACAGCGTTATTGAAATTACGCCCGGCCGAGGTAATGGTATAAGGGGCTTTGGACGTGGTGGTTCCCAGGAAATACACCTTACCGGAAAATGCAAAATTCATATTGGGGCTTAATGTCAGAGACCCGTAAATATTCAGATTGTTGCTGGCTGACGATGAGGTAAAGGTGGGTGCAAAGGTAGCTGCCGACCAATCCATATCGCGGCAATCGGCATTCGCAACATTGATCAGAACATATTGTCCGGTTTGTGTGAATGAATTCTGATCGAAAATGACATTATCAAGCTGTCCGGGAGTACAGTAACTTCCTGTGCCTCCGCTTGTAGCCGACCAGTGGGCAACATCATCCCAGTTGCCAATACCACCTACCCAATAGAGATCCTGTGGAATATTGCTGAAAGTCCATCCCGAATTGCCTCCCAAATCAACACAATTCTCGGCAATAAAAATAGCGCCACCCGTGGTATTGATCTGCTGAAGGTTGCAATGGCTTACCGAAACAGTGCCGGATGCTTTGCTCAGGGTAGTTTGAGCTGAGGCAGAAGATGATTGAATAGTAATAGATGCCGCACATGTTCCCTCAGCATTCAATTCGTTCAGTATGGTTTGGGTTTTATTGTAAGTC
>CAYQRU010000132.1:0-8889 GCA_964419945.1 uncultured Bacteroidales bacterium
GACTGAATACAAAGTAAAGGTATAATCCCAGGAAACCCATAAAGGTAAAAATTTCTGTCAAACCCACATTCAGTTTTCCAATGCTGCCCGGTACAATTTGTAAATAAAGACTTATCCACGAACCAATGAGCAATATAATGCTTACAGCAACCAAAACAGTTTTTGAGCGTGCCAGTTTATCATTCATCAGGGCCAGGAAAGGGATCGCAAAATTGAGTGCAAAATCCATATAGAATAAAAGACTCCATTCTCCCTGCACCCTGGGCTTATAATACATGGTGACTTCCGGAATATTGGCATACCAAATGATAAGGAACTGAACAAACCATAAATATCCCCAAACAATGCTCAACCTGAATAAGTAACGTGCAAAATCATGACGGTGACCTTCGTTCATTTGTGTAAAGTAACCCTTCTTCTGCATCCATATCATCAACAATATGATGAATGCTGTAGCATAATAGATAGTTGCCAGCAAATTCTTTAGTCCGAAAAGGGTGCTGAACCAATGTGCGTCAATACTCATAATCCAGTCAATGGAAGCCATAGTGAAGGTAAAAACAATGGTAAAAATAAAAGCTCCGGAAGTTCTGGCATGTTTTTCAATGTGTAACGTTCCATCGATATCTTCCCTAAGTGACAATTTTCGCATCCACCAGGCAAATCCAATCCAAAGAACAAAATAAATGACAGCCCTGATGTAAAAAAACGGAACATTCAGATAAGGTGATTTATGCTTCAGGAGTTTGTCATAAGCTACTGTATCATAATGTGTCCATTCATACAGGTAATTCATACCGAAATACAGTAAAAGCACCAGCAGAAAACCAACAGGCAGCCAAATTCCGGCAGCAAGGGGAACCCGCTGAAAAAGAGCTGACCATCCTGAATGGGTTACGTACTGCACAGCATAAAAGAAAAGAGCCCCAATGGAAAGCATAATAAAAAGGTAGTTGTTCAACAAAATGTTGGCCCAGGTCCGTTCAGGATGGTTTATGAATCCTAAAATGATCCCTGACAGACCAATTGCAACCAATACAGCGAATATGATCCGCCAGCCTCGTTTATATTCAAATTTCATCTCCATGGCCAATGCAATTATTTTTGATGCTGAAGTATTTCCTCTACATACATGACAATTTTCCATCGGTCTTCCGGTCTGATAAGCGTTGCATGTGCACCCATCACCCCCCAGCCTCTTGTGATCACATGAAAAATCTCCCCGGAAGGTTTATTTAGTATTTCTCCTTCCACGAGAGAAGAAGGTTTAACAAGGTATTTCCCTGATGTGTACAAAATCCCATCACCTTTACCACCTGCACCATGACAATGCATACAGAAAATCTCGTACTTTTCTTTGCCCTGGCTGATCAATTCGTCACTTACCTGAAAAGGAGCAGCGAGTTCCTTGCCAGCCAATTCCCTTGCTTCAACAGAATTGTCATAAGGATAAGGGGTGAATCCAACCGGTAAAGAGCCATCCGGAAGAGGTTGCATAGTTTTTTCTCCCGGCAGCAACAGATGATCGCTGTAGGTTTTGTAAGCAGGCGAATAGAACATATCAGGAAAATAATCGTAACCACGGTCTGTCCGGCTTCGGTCGCAGGCGGTCAAGACCAATGCCGCTAGAAGTATCAGAAGCATTCGATTCTTCATAGTTGAATATTTTCGTTTCATTATTATAATTCATAAGTTCAGAATTCTTCATGTCTTATTTCAAGTGCGCCACTTTCCTTCAAAAGAGTTTCTGCATTGGTTGTCGCATTTTGTTCATCAATCACAACGAAAAACCGGTCATCCATTGCGCCTGCACCAGGCATCTTTGCCTTTTTCCCCGGAAATGTCGCGGTGCGGCCTAAAAAAGCAAAAACGGATAAGGTAGCTGTGCCTAAAATAGTAATAAGATACATGACCACCACCATGGGGGGAAAAGAAAAAACAGGTTTACCCCCGTAGCTTAAAGGGTAATCGAGCACCGAGGTGTAATAAACAAATGCAAAAGTCGAGATTACAGCTCCTGTACCAAATAAAAAAGCAAGGTGTGGCAACCGTGAAGGTTTGGTAACTTCAGAAAGAATTTCATGGCTTGCAAAAGGACCGAACACGTCATTGATTTTTATTTTGTTTTCCCGGAGCTTTTTAATGGCGTTAATCACATGACTTTCGTCGTCGAAAACGCCGATGAGAGTTTTTCTGCTCATTGACACCTCCTAATGTTTGTTGGTTTTATAACCAAGTTTACTGATACTTTTTATCTCATTGATGGCAATGATGGGAATATACCTGATAAACATCAGCATCCCTGCCATAAATAATCCAAATGTCCCGGTATAGAGCCCAATATCAACCAGGGTGGGAGTATAATCTGCCCAGCTTGATGGCAGAAAATCCTGTGAAAGAGACGATACGATGATCACAAAACGTTCGTACCACATACCAATATTGATCATGATTGAAATTATAAACAGCCATGCTACATTTTTACGCACTTTTTTAAACCAGAAAAACTGAGGCATGATGGCATTGCACAGCACCATAATCCAGAATCCGGGAGCAAAATTCCCTGTTGCACGGGCATGAAAAAAAGTGAAGATTTCGTACTCAACACCTGAATACCATGCAATAAAAAGCTCCATCAAATAAGCAGATCCGATGATCAAACTTCCAAATTTCAATACTTTGGCAATAAATTCCAGATGTTTATCGGTAACAAAGTCTTTGATCTTAAGAACCTTTCTCAACATAATCATGATGGTGAGCACCATGGCAAAACCAGAAAATATAGCACCCACAAAGAAATAAGGTGGAAAAATGGTTGTATGCCAGCCTGGTATCACAGAAACGGCAAAGTCGAGGGCAACGATTGAGTGAACAGAAATTACCAGTGGCGCAGCTAACCCTCCCAATATTTTATTTAGTGATTCGTAACGATTGTACTGCATGGCTGAACCATTCCATCCCATAGCAAAGAAACCATAAATGGCTTTTTTGATTTTCCCTTTTGCTCTGTCACGTATGGTAGCCAGATCGGGGATCATACCAAAATACCATAAGGTGATTGACATTAGCAGGTAGGTACTGATAGCAAGTACATCCCAGAAAAGGGGGGAGTTGAAATTGAGCCACAGTGGTCCCCGTGTATTTGGGTAAGGAAGTATATAAAAGGCCAACCAGGGACGACCCATGTGTAAGAGTGGAAACAAACCAGCACACATCACTGCAAAAACGGTCATGGCTTCGGCAGTGCGGTTGATTGACGATGCCCACTTTTGCCTGAAGATCAACAAGAATATGGTAAATGCTGTTCCGGCATGCCCAATACCAATCCACCAAACGAAGTTGATGATATCCCAACCCCAGGCAACTGTATTATTGACCCCCCAGGTTCCGAGACCAAAAGCAAAAGTCTGATAAAGCGCCCATGCGCCTCCAAGTAAGGCCAATGTGGCCAGCGTCATGGCTGCATACCACCACTTTGCCGGATTTGATTCGGTAGGGGCTGCAATATCGCGGGTAACATCTGCATATGATTTATTCCCTTCGACAAGAACACCTTTGAAATGGCTACGTATCATAGATTTTGGATTTCGGATTTATTATTTTACAACATAAAATTGTCAGACTCACTTCTCGCTGCCGAACTTGTTCGTCAGATTTTAAATATTTCTGATTTTGGTTAAATACCCTACAGATGGCAATGTATGCATTTCTTCAAGAAGATGGTAATTGCGTTCATCTTTAAAAAGTCTGGCTACCTCGCTTTCAGGATCATTAAGATCGCCAAACACCATCGCATTGCTGGGGCAGGATTGAACACACGCTGGCATTACATCGCCATCTCTCACCTGCCGGTTTTCCATTTTGGCTTTAAGCTTGGCTTCCTGGATACGCTGGATACAAAATGAGCACTTCTCAACTACTCCTCGTTCACGCACTGTAACATCGGGGTTAAGTACCAGTCTTCCAATATCATCATTCATATTATAATCAAAAGCCTTATTCCTTGAATACTGGAACCAGTTGAAACGTCTTACTTTGTATGGGCAATTGTTAATGCAATATTTCGTTCCCACACAGCGGTTATAGGTAATCTGGTTGATACCTTCGTCGCTGTGGGTAGTGGCTGCCACGGGGCAAACGTTTTCGCATGGAGCATTATCACAATGCTGACACATGAGGGGCTGAAAGACAATACCGGGATTATCAGGCTCGCCGGTATAATATCTGTCAATTCGCATCCAATGCATAATGCGGCGACGCATGACCTCCTTCTTTCCAATCACAGGTATGTTATTTTCCGCCTGGCAGGCAATAACGCAGGTGCTGCAACCGGTACACCGGTTCAGGTCAACAGCCAAAGCCCAGTGATGAGCCTCGAATTTCACATCAGGATAAAGCGTAACCTTGTGCTTTTCGTAATATTTGTGGAGTTCATTGCCAGCAACCGGATCTTTCTGCCAGTCTGGGAGTGACGATTCGCGAACGATGGCACGACCTTCCATGCTATGATGTGTTTGTGTCAGCGCCAGGGCTATTTTGCCTGCGACTTTCTCAGGGGGATCCATTGCAACAACAAATCTTTTATATCCTTCGCTGAAAATTGCAAAGTCAAAAGCATTTACTCCCACTCCTTCTGCCACTTTACCTGAGCGTGAGCGGCCGTAACCCAGAGCTACTGAAACAGTTTTTACTGCCTGACCAGGTTGAACAATTACAGGGAGTTCAACACCTCCCATTAACCGGATAATATCTCCGTCTTCCAATGCAAGATCAGCAGCATCGGCAGGCGAAACAGCAGCAAAATTATCCCAGCATACCTTTGTTACCGGATCAGGTAATTCCTGCAACCATGGGTTGTTGGCATGACGGCCATCGCCCATTGCAACCGTTTCATACAAAATCAGATTCCACCCTTCATTTACGGCGGTCTTTTGCAGTGCACCCGTCGCGGATAAAGCGGTACTGTTTATATTGATATTTCCCGGATCAACAGGAGAAACAAAAATCCCATGCTGCAGCGATTCCTGCCAGAATATGCTAGCGTTGCTGTGTTTTTTCTGTTGACTGAAGATACTCTTTTGCCAGTACTCTTTCAGTAAATCTTGATAAGTCGCCCCACCTGCCGACCAGATTAATAATGTATCCTGCATCTGTCTGGTGTCAAACATGGGTCTGATGACAGGTTGAATAATTCCATAAAAACCACTTGCGGGAGCTGCATCATCCCACGATTCAAGATAATGAGGAGAAGGCAGAATATAATCGCAAATTTCAGAAGTTTCATTCAATACGGAAGAGAAAGATATCTTTAAATCAACCTTATCCATTGCTTTTTTGAATGCATTGCCCGGAAAATCATATACCGGATTAGAGTTGCTAACCATAAGGGCGGAAATTTTTCCGGATTCCATATCCTTTACCAATTGTTGCAGGTCGTAGTCGCTACCCTGGCACACATTCAGGGAACAGGTGAAATCAATGGTGTTGCTGTAGCTTCCGGCAAGGTGATTAATTGCATTTACCAGAGTTTGCACTTTTACATCATTGGTTCCGGAAACGATGAGGGTTTTATTTCCATGCTTCTGTATCTCTGCTGCCAGCATTCTGGCATGTGTGAGCTCACTGCCGCTGCCGGTTAAAATCTTATATGTTTCCTGTAATATTTGCAATTCTTCGTGAGGTTTGATTATCAGGCGCTGGTCGGCGTTGGCACCGGTAACAGACACTCCGCTTTCAAACTGTACATGTAACGACATTTCTTTTTTGTCTTTTCCGATCCTTCTGGTTTCCGAGTATTGCCTTGCGTAGGTGACAGGTAGCAACCAGTTGGCAAGAAAATCGGCATTGAATCCAACTATCAGGCTGGCGCGGTCGAACCAGTAAAAAGGAATTTCTTTGCGACCAAAACTTATCATGTTGGCTTCTCGCATGGCAGAATACGAAACCGGATCATAAACTACATGGCGCAGTTTGGCATAATGCATTCTGAACCTGTTAATTACTTCTAATGTGGACGGACTGATAATGGTGGAAGTAAGGAGAACAATATCGCCATTGGCAACTTTTAGTTTTTCGATGATTTTGGCATCGGCCTGCTCCCAGGTAATTTTTTCACCTTTATGAAAAGGATGATGGTATCGCCCTGCCGTATCATAAAGGCTCAGCACCGATGCCTGTATACGGGAATGCGTTCCACCATGAGTAAGGAGGCTCAATTGGTTTCCTTCAATTTTCAAGGGCCTGCCATCACGCACCTTAGCCAGCACAGAACAAAAGTCTTTGCCATCATAAAATGAGGTAGCATACCATGAAGCCATTCCGGGAGTAATTTCTTCGGGTTGGTTCAAATAAGGAATGGCTCTTTTCACAGGATTTTCACAACCTGCAAGCACGGCGGCACTCATAAAACTGAATCCGCACCATTTTAAAAAATCGCGGCGTGAAGCTTTGTTCTCAGAAATCTCACCACTGAGTAATTCCAAAGCAGAAATACTGTTAAACTCATCATGTTCCTGCTTTGTAGGTTTCTCATTGTATTGGTCGAAGCTTTTCCAGTATTTCTTCATAAAAACATTTCTTAAATCCGGCTTTTAACTTGGATAATCAAATTAATAATGGCATTTCATGCACTTTATACCTCCCAGTCGCGAAGCAGTAACTGAGTCAACGGCACCTGACCTGGCCTGCTCATAAAGATCATCAAATGATTTATAATATTCATTCTCAAGAAAAGGAACTTTGGTATCGCGGTGACAATTTATACACCAACCCATACTCAGATCTTCCACCTGTTTGAGAATGTGCATCTCCTCCACCGCACCGTGGCATTTCTGGCATTCAATTCTGGCTACATTCACATGTTGGGCATGACTGAAAAAGCTGTGATCAGGCAGTTTGTGGATACGCACCCAACGAACAGGCTCACTGGTTTTAGCTGCCCGGTGAATTTTACTGATCTCAAAAGAACCACTGTTTGTTCCATTGCGGATCACATTATGACAATTCAGGCAAACATTATTGGAAGGTATTCCTCCGGATAAACTGTAATCGGCTGTGAAATGACAATAACGGCAATCAATTTTGTTATCTCCGGCATGAATCTTATGAGAAAATTTAATTGGCTGATCCGGTGCAAAATCTTTGGTTCGGCCAATCCGGACGGCCTCCACGTGAGCATAGCCGGAATGAATACTGATACCGATTATCAGAATTATAATATGTATGATCTTGTAACGGACTTTTCTTGTGAACAGGAGATCAATCAATGCCAGTGCCATTAAAAAACCCATGATCCAAAAAATAAAAGTGCGCACAGGATAAGGTTTCAGCCTTCCGAGACCTGCTTCAGCCACGTGAGTCAGATATACCTGAAGCAACCGTTCTTCTTCACGGGTGATGCTCATACCTTTATGATCTTTTTCGAGGCGAGCTGAAACAGGATTATTCATCACTTTATAAATATCTGTTCCGCCTTCTTCAAGCCAGGCCATGGCAAGATCATAGGCCGACGGATTCCAGTTGATCTCCTCAGGAACTGCAATGTAGTGGCATGAGGAGCAATCAAATTTTCCACTCTCGAAATTAACCAATCCCATGAACAAGCGTTGCCCGAGACGCAGGTCTTTTTTCGAAGGTTGACCTTGCGCCTGATCAGCCATAACATGCATGCTGAATAAAATGAGCAATGTAACAAAACAGCAAAACAATCGGGAAACGGTAATAAAATGGGTGGTTCTTTGCGTTGTAAGGTAAGGTTTTGTCATAGGCTACCCGGTTTCAGGATTTTAATGGGCTAAAGTATATAAAAAAATCTAAATACGATAATATGACAGAAATTCATATTTAGTCAAAATAAGGCTGAAGCCTGTTTAGCAAGGACATATCAGGGAGATATGAAGTACAATTATTTTGGCCAGGCTTACCGTTTCGGTTATTTCTGGTAAAAAATCGTCAACCTGAAACGATCAGTGCACCCCGAATAATGTCATTTAATATGATCAATCATGATAAAGCCAGAACTTCTTTTCGGCCAATAGTTGATTGGAGTGAAATACACGGACGTAGTATGAACCAGCCTCGCGCTTTTCGGGGGTAATTGAGATCGAACTGGATAATGAAGCAGATTTCTCAGTGGGAAGAAATCCAAATTTCTTTCTGAAGAAAGTATTGGTATCTGATTCAATCCACTCAATGAGGAATTTATATTCCACATCGTCGTCTGTCGGCAAGTTATCAAGATCAACCAAGGCATGAACTTTCCCCTTTTTTCTGATCCTGAATGCAGAATCAGCCATGACAGGCCTGCCTGATTCTATATCAACTTTCTGGCAAAGAGTAATAACAGCCTTAATTTCGTGATCAGGCGATGGCGCCCACGGAATAAGTTCAAATTGTTTTTCAGCTATAAGTTCCCTGAAAAAATAGATCCGTAACCAGTACTTCCCTGGCTGTCTGGTTCCCGGTGAAATGGAAATTGAGCTTAAAATACTGGTCACAGTATCGTTAGGAGTAAAATTTACTGGTTTCAGAAAGAATGATTTACCTTCTGGTGAAATCCAATCAAGATGTAACATCAACTCACGGTTATAGAAAGCAGGAAGATTCTCAAATTCAATCAGCGCGCGTAGATATTCCTTTTCTTTTAACATAAAAACAGTGCCGGCTCCAACAGGTTTACCTGTTATTTTATTGATTTTTCTGCAAAATATAATCCTGGCAGACAGATCTCCCTCATTCTTTGGTGGATAAACTACAGTCTTGTCATCTTTTTCAACAGTGGTTTGCTGACGCGCTGCACAGCCAAACATCCATATTGCCATAATGATCAGAAATAACTCACTGAAAAAGGCCACACTCTTCTTTCTCATGTTAATCCTTCATTAGATCATT
>CAYQRU010000133.1:0-8864 GCA_964419945.1 uncultured Bacteroidales bacterium
GGTCAATGGCTGCAAATTGTGTGGGGGGTTGGTCGGCTAACTCCTGTTTTGCCACCTGATCGGCATATTGCCACAACTCTTCCAGTTGTCTGGATATACGTTCCCTGCTGGTCTTAATAGCCTTGCCCCAAACAAAAGTGTAGCGGTTGGCACTCGATTCTATCTTGGTGCCATCGGTGTAAACCTGCTGTAAATCCACATGCCCTGATGAGGCCATCAATAAAACCACTTCGCTGAATATCTGCTTTATTATTCCTTTCAACCGCTCACTGCGAAAACGATTCAGCGTATTATGATCAGGCTGCTCCATCCCACTCAACCACATAAAATAAATGTTCTCCCCGGTGGCAGCCTCCAACTTACGTGAAGAGTATATGTTGCTCAAATATCCGTATATTAATACTTTAAGCATCATTCTGGGATGATAACTTGAACAACCCCCTCCTTTGTATTTCTTTATTAATGGAACAAGGTTAATCTTATCAATTATCTGATTGACCACCCTTACCGGATGATCGGCCGGAATAAGCTCGTCAAGTGTTGGTGGCAATACCATCAACTGGCCTTGATCATAGGGTTTGAATGTTGGCTTTTGTCTTTTCATGCCATAAAATTACAAAATCCTACTATACTGACATCCAATTGATTAAGAAAAAGTTATCAACAATATATTGTTAATAATCAACCGCTTAAGTAAAAAAAAGAGGCTGACCTTTTGAGACAGCCTCTTTTATGTTTCTGAGTATTTTTATTTACTGAACCAATGCCTTAAATTCAGGATTTTCAAAGAATTTGATGAATTCACGATCTGATTTTGCAGTATTTTTTAATGTTGCATCGGCGGAAATGGCTTTTCTCAGGTTACTGATCATAGC
This sequence comes from uncultured Bacteroidales bacterium, assembly GCA_964419945.1. Lineage (GTDB taxonomy): Bacteria > Bacteroidota > Bacteroidia > Bacteroidales > JAAYJT01 > JAAYJT01. The sequence goes on from CAYQRU010000133.1 coordinate 876, forward strand.
TTGCATATCGTTAGCCCGGGCAGCGATGATGCCGAGAAGGTAAAAAGTCCTGGCATTTTCGGGTGCGCATTTTGCATTTTGATTTGCGCCTGAAATATCACCTGAAAGTAATTGTGCCAGTGCCACGTTGTGATTGCAGGTTTTATTTCCAAAACTGGTCAGTGCCTGTTTGTAATTGCCTTTGGGTATCATTAATATGCCAGAGTTGTAATCAACATTGGCGCCTAATTTGCGAGCATCAGCATAATAGGTTTCTGCCTTTTTAAACTCTTTCTTTTTCGATGCCAAAGCACCAAGGTTATTAACAACTTCAACTTTTCCGGCTCCGAACTCTTCAGCTTTCTTCATGTGTTTATCAGCTTCTGCAACATTACCCAGTTTCATCTCAATGGCTGCTGCATTGTTGTACCCCCTGTAATTTTTGGGGAAAAGATCAACTACTGATTTATAAATTCTTAATTGTGTGTTCAAATCCTGCGTAAGTGTAGCTGCGTATAATAATTCCTGTTCGGTCAACTGTCCGGGATCAGAAACAGCTAACTGTGCTATCTGCTCTTCAGTTTTCTTTGGCTCAAAAACATTTACTTTTATGGCGACACGGCGTAATGGTGGTAAGATATCTTTCTCTACTTCCTTATAAATCAAAGACATATTTCTTATATCCTGCTCGCGTTTCTTAACATCTGGCTGAGAATTTACAACATTAAGGATCACATTTTTATCCTTAATATTTGAAGCCTGCAGTGCTTTTATAAATCCATCCCAATCCTCACCATGCGATTTTACATTGTATTTGATGTCTTTTTCCACATCGGCTATCTGCACGAGGCTATTCTTTTCACGGACTATTTTCTTAAGCATATCGTACACATATTTCGATCCTGTTTGTGAACGTTTGCCAGAAAGACCAACATTGAAGCTTTCTTCACCTTCGGGTGATGCATAAGCATCAATATTAATATCTCGGATTTGCCAGCCTTTGCGCATGAAATCTTCAAGTTCACGGATTTTCCGCTTGGCATCTTCATTTCGGTTTAATGGCAGGTTCCAGTTCAGGTTATGGAGGTTCACCTGAAAATAAATGAGGGCTTCGCGGCTGATAATGGTTTCTTTTACATATCCATGTTCAGCCAGCATGGTTTGCTCGTCGTTCAAAATACGGGTAGGGGTAATAATCACACCATCGGCAAGTTTTACCTGTGGGCCTTCAACAAATTTGGAGTTAGCCTTGATAGTCTCAGCAGTAGTACCGGCAACAACGGGTGCTTTTGGTTCGTAAATTAAAGGCTTTATAATCAGTTCTGATGCTTCCATGCCGGGTTTGTAAGCTATGACATCAGAATAGGTGAACGTATCACCTGCTCTTTTGATTATTATGCCATCGCCAGTCACCTCTTCGCCAAACAGGTTGATTGATTTCATGGCTGTTTCATTACTTCCGTATTTTAAAACAGGAGTAAATAGTATTGCAGCTTTTTTATGAAAGTAATTTTCGGGAACTTTGCCAACGATGGAGACACGTACTGAATCTCCATGCATTTCAAGCACCTCAGGGGTTGTTGTGAATTGAATGGTGCTGAATTCTCTGGCCATTTTATCTAGGTCAACTCCTCCAATAAGTTTGTACGTAACTCCCAGTGTGGTAATCCCATACTGATCATATTTTTTTGAATTCCAACTGTCCAATTTATCTGTGCCGGTATAACGAGCTGATGTTTCGAGAGTCAGGTTCCACTTTTCAGCAAGAGCGTAACTGGCACCAATTCCATATGGAATGACAGTCAGTAACTCACGGTCGCCAAATCCTTTTCCCGAATATCCGATGCTATCGTTGGTTTTATAAGATTTTGGAAGACCAGTGTTTATATCTTTGGCCGTTGACCTGTAATGACTGTGACCGATCCCTGCAAAAGCATAAATATCAAATTTACGATCGGGTTTATAACGCGAAAATAGATTAACAAAACTAAGCGTTGAATTCAGGTTGTATTCAAAAAAATTGCCTTTCATGCTCATTTGTTTATTATCTATCTCAGCAGTTATCCCGCTGTAAAGTAATTGCGCACGTAAGCCAAGCAAAGGAAGAAACTGGCGTCCAACATACAGGCCTCCACCAAAATTCCATTCCCCGGGCTTTTGAATATATTTGTATTCATTCAGGTCGCCATAGAACTGGCTGAAACCGAGGTGCCCGTTCAAAAACCAATATGGGGTGAATGAAGAACTGGCAGATTTTGCTTTTTCCTTATTGTCCTGAGCATAAGTGCTGATTGATAAAAGCATGACTATCAGAACAATACCCATAGTTTTTAAAGCACAACTAATGTTTCTCATGTTCGTAATGTTTTTGTTCATTATAATATCATATTCCTGATTTTTGTGCAAATATATATAGAAAAGTCCAAAAAGCTAACCAAATAACTGATTTTTTGATAAAATGTTTATACTGGTAGTGTTTTTTTCTGGTTTTTAAGGCATTGAATATCTGAGTCTCTGCATGTTGGTGTGTTCGTTTAACCAATTCTTATTGCATCATTATAACGCTCATTATCTGTAAGATAATTTGGATTAGTCAAAATATACTTATTAAAGATTTCCCAAATTGTGATGCCGGCACTCACCGCCACATTCAGCGAGTGTTTTGTACCATATTGTGGTATTTCAATACAAATGTCCGCAAAATCAACAATTTCCTGGCTTACACCATCTACTTCATTTCCAAAAACAACTGCTGCTCCTGCATGATCATTTACTTCAACTGCTTTCAGTGGTATACTGCCTTCGGTTTGTTCGACTACATATATTTTGTAACTCGCTTTTTTCAGTCTTTGCAAAGCATCATATGTATTTTCAAAATATTTCCAGTTAACTGAATCGGTGGCACCTAAAGCAGTTTTGTGAATCTCCCTGTTGGGTGGGGTTGCACAGATACCGCATAAAAAAATGGCTTCAAGCCTGAAAGCATCAGATGTCCGGAATATAGACCCTATATTATGTTGGCTTCGTAAATTGTCGAGTACAATCACGACAGGAAGCTTTCTGGCTTTTTTATGCTCATCGGTACTCATGCGACCAAGTTCCGAAAGGTTGAGTTTTCTCATATTCCTTTTATCTATATTATCAGGGTGCTGTCGATATTACTTCATTAGATCAAACTGAAGTATTTGTCCCTGATTGCTTTGATTTCATCCAGTGTGAAGTTCTCCCGGTATATTCTGATCATGTCTTTTATTTCACCTTTTTCATAAAAGAAAGCAATTGCGCCATCGAAATAAAAATAATTTGGATCGTACTTTACCTGACTTGTCAATAATTTAAACTTTTCGTAATCAATTTGCTCAGGCACAAGAAAATAGGCGTGATGTGGTTGTGCATGGTCAATAAATGTACCGGTATCAACCGGTTCGAGATAAAAAAACTTACGTAACTTGATCCTGCCCTTTTCGCTGGAAATTTTCCAGATTTTCTTCCTGAATGTCAGTCCTTCCTCAAGGTACAGTTTTTGCAGGGCGCTAATGTCCCTGTAATGTTCAAGGTTACGTAATCTTATTACCTGTGTGGTAATTCCGAACATGGTAATATTTCCAGTAACAGCATCAAAAGGATGCTTAAATCCTTTACGAATGTTTTGAGTGGCACGGGTAATCGTTTCGAAGGAGTAATAACCATTTAGTGCACAGTACAAATACTGAGGTTTCTGCGCCTGTGGTCCATAGCTGTAATACCCTGCAAAAGGCGTAATGGACTCAAGTACGCATGTGTTTGGAATAAGATTATCGTCATTGAGACAAGTAAGTGATTCCTCCTTGATGAGGCCACCAAATCGTTCAATTATTATATTTTTGCTCATAGATGTTGGCTTTTATTATTCGCATACAAAGATACGATAAAGAAAACCGAAATTGAACGGAATTTACTACCTGTCTGAAATGTTTTGTTCAAACCTGTACTTAATATAGTCAGCTAAAATTGGTATTTCATCTGATTTTACTCCGTTCAAGTTAAGATAAACTGTATCGTCGATGAAACCATCCATGAATTGTTTTATAGAGTTATCTTTTTGCTTGAGGCTCTGAAGATAGCATTCAATGGCACTTTTTGTCTCCTTCATACACAGAAAAACATGACCCAGATTCATATAATCATACTTATTAGGTTCATATCCCATCAATTTTTCATAGTAATGCCTTGATTCCAACAGTTTACCGGAAACAAACAGGCACCATGCAACCGGACGCAGTACTTTCAGATTATCTGGTGAAGCCAATTCAACTTTGTAATAATAGTGCAAAGCACGGTCATAATCTTTGATATGGAGGTAGCAGTTGCCAATTGTAATCTGAAGATGCAGATTTTCGGGATCGAGAGTTTCTGCCTCCCGGTAAACAGCTATGGATTCCTCATGTTTTTTCAACATCCATAATATCCTGGCTATCTTACGAAGGGTCCAAGCCCTGTTTTCATCAAACAATTCAGCTTTACGGTAATACGACAGAGCTTTTTCAAGCTGGTTGAGCTTTTCCAGTGAATAGGCAATTTTTTCAAAAACAACCTGGGAGTTATCACCTTTTGCATTGATATCCTGATAAATCTCCAAAGCTTCAGCATAATATTCCCTGTCGAAGTAGAAATCAGCAAGACTGCGCCATGAAGCATTACCCGCAATAATATATTGCATAAATTCTTTGTTATGGAAATCAAAGCGCTGTTTGAAAACATCATCCAGTTCCTGACGGTAAGGGTATAACTTGAAAAAGCGATATAAGTCCTGAATATACTGGGTGTAGATGTTATTAGATTTTTTCCGGGAGTCAAGAATATCTTCCTCTTTTTCCATGTCTTTCATGCCTTCCATTTCAGCAGTAAACATCTGAATCATCATTTCTTTTTGCTGTGATGGCATTGAACCCAGGCTCATACAAAAAGAGTATTTATCAGAGTTACACATATATTGTGATCTATTCAATCCATCCATAAAAACATCTCTGAAATTCTTATCCTCACCTTTTAGTACCTTTTCGACAGCTTTATGATGGAGATGAAAAGGTATGAACCAATTCGAAATTTCGCTAAAGAACGGATAATGTTTCAGGTTGGCAAAAGTGCTCATAAATACATCCATTCCCTCAAGTTGCATGCGTGTAACTTCTTCGAGCTTGCTCATAAGGTCAGGGCTATCCTCCAGCAGTTGTTTCCACCTTGGATTCTTATCTGCCGAGGGATCATCAGAAACGATCTGATTTAAACCAAGTTTGTCTTCAAGCCTGGGGGCAAACTTAACGATATCGGGCATGATTTCATCGCGGAATTTTTTAGTGACTTTTTCAGTATCTTTGGCTTTCATTAGCTGAAAGATCACAGATTTGGCATTGCTTTCAAAAAATTCTTCGCCCTGCATTACTTTTAACCGGTTCAGCAGTTGTGGATATAAAAATAAGCGATGGTCATAGAGAAAAAGTCCGAGCAAAAGCCCTGTAAATGCTCGTTGTGAAATTTGAAACTGACTGAAATCGTAAGCTGTAAAAAGGATTTCAAACCTGTAGACATCAAAGCATCTCAGCAATCCCATAGTTACTGCGCTGATAATAAGACATTTTTCATACCATTCAAACTTCCCGGATTGCAATATTTTTACAATAAGCTCTTTGTCACTTTCAGTGAGTTTATCTCCAAACCAAAGCCATTCAAACAAAACAGATATGAGCAGGGTTTTGCGGTAATCCTTATCTTCTCCGGATTTTCTGTCTTCTATTTCACTTTCCGGGAAAACAACCCTGAGTTCTGAATCAAACGTATACGACCCGAACAATTCTCTGACAAGGTCAGCTATATGCTCAGAAGAATGTTCGGATTCAGGTTTTGGATATAGGTTATTCATCCTGTTAATTTCAAATAACTTTTGTTTTATACGATCGGACACTTCGTACAAACTCAGTTTCAAACCGTGATAAATTTTTACCTGTTGGGGGTCCAAAATTCCCAAATATTTGTATTTCAACATGTTGCAATATGTGTCTTTGATTTGCTCCAGTTCATCCAGAAAGCCAGAACTACCCGGAGCTGCTAGCTGAAGAATCTCAATTGCATCTTTCAAACGGCTCGCAGTCATATAGTTGTTGAAGGTTTCGAAAATCTTGTCAATTTCTTTTTTTTGCATTTTTATTATTTTAATGAAGTCTGATGCTTATTTGTTTTGCCGGCAGAAGCAGGCTGACAGGTATGGAGGCAATTTTTTAATTTGAATTTTTTTGCTATCGCAAAAATCATGCTGTTCGGCAGAACTGACAAAATGTAACATTTGCCCGATTTTAAGCGTCTTATCCATACGTTTTCTGAAAAGTGTTATTAATCCTTTGTTCCTTTTCTATTGTACGATACTGCACATTCATTTGTACACATATGAACAAGTATTGTTTGTCAGTTTCCAGGATTATTATTTCAAATCCTGTTTTTCAGAAGTTTGCGATTATGGCACGAATTTAAATATTTTCCTGAAAATTAAGTTGCATTATGATAAAGACAATTGACCTGACTAAAATTTTTCGCACTGACGAAGTAGAAACCACTGCCCTTAACAAGGTGTCTTTCACGATCAATGAAGGTGAGTTTGTTGCTGTGATGGGTCCCTCTGGGTGTGGAAAATCAACACTGTTAAACATTATCGGACTACTTGATAATCCGTCTTCAGGCCAGCTTTTTTTTCTTGATCAGGAAGTTTCATCATTTACAGAAAGACAACGGGCTAACCTGCGAAAGCGAAATATTGGCTTTGTTTTCCAGAATTTTAATCTGATTGATGAACTTAGTGTTTTTGAAAACGTTGAACTGCCACTCATCTATCTTGGGATCAGTAAAGCAGAACGGAAACAAAAAGTTCATGAAGTGCTTGAGCGTATGCAGATCATGCACCGCAGAAATCATTTCCCCCAACAACTTTCCGGCGGCCAGCAGCAAAGGGTAGCTGTTGCCAGGGCCGTTGTTGCCAGCCCAAAACTCATTCTTGCCGATGAACCAACCGGTAATCTTGATTCGGCCAATGGTGAAGAAGTGATGATGCTGCTAAGCCGGCTCAACAGTGAGGGAGCGACAATTGTTATGGTAACACACTCTCAGCATGACGCTTCATTTGCCGGCCGCATTATTCATTTGTTCGACGGGCAGATTGTAACTGAAAATATTTATACCGGATATGCGGTACAATCTGTAAATCTTCAAAACTAAAATTGGTAGAAGTTACAAGATCTGCTTCTGGCAACATAATATACTTATCCTATGTTTGTAACCAATCTCAAATACGCCTTCAGAGCTATTGTAAGAAACAAGTTCCATTCGTTTATCAACATTGCAGGATTGGCTACAGGGCTTGCCTCTGCAATTCTTATCATGCTCTATCTGAATGATGAATTATCTTACGATAAGCACCATAAAAATTACAAAAGGATTTACAGGATTGAATCCGATTTCAATATTGCAGGGAGACATGATCAATTTGCAGTTTCTGCTTTTCCTTTGGGTCCTGCTCTAAAGCTGGAATATCCTGAGGTAGAGTCTTTTGTGCGCTTTTTCAGTCCAAGCGATAACTTTATTCTGAAGCATGAAGAAAGCAATTTCTCAGAAAAAGACATCTACTTTGCAGATTCGACAATCTTCGGCATTTTTACTTTTCCATTCATTGCAGGCTCACCTCAGACTGCTTTAACCGAGCCTAACTCAATCGTTTTAACACAAAGCCTTGCAAGAAAAATATTTGGCAATAAAGAAGCCATTAACCAGGTGTTGCAAACCCAGGATAATCTGAGTCATAAAGTGACCGGTATAATTAAGGACTTACCATCAAACTCACATCTTAAATTCAGTGCATTACTTTCTATGGTAACGATTGCCAAAAGAGTCGGTTATGAGCAATTTAACAGTCTTGATCCCGGTGGTTTCTGGAATGTCACACCCTATACTTACCTGCTTCTGACAAACGATGCTACAATGGAAAGC